>JAISQZ010000228.1 GCA_031273905.1 Oscillospiraceae bacterium
GGATGTCTTCCGGCCGGACAAAAAAACCGCCGCGCGCCTGGCAAAATATATCGCGTCGGGGATTTCACTGGAAGACATCTGGCTGATGGGCTATTGGAAATACGACTGGGCGGATGCCGCCGCGCCAATTGCCGGCTATGACCCGGCGGAAAACGCCCTTGCCGTGAAATACGCCAGCAGCTACGGCATCAAAAAGGGTGCGCCGTACTACATCTACAACTCCTTTTCGGAGCTGGACGCGCCCGGTGAATGGTATCTTGACCGCAAAACCGGCACACTCTTTCTTTATCCCTGTGACGACAGCTTTGAAGACGCAAAAATCACCCTGAGCCTGACCACGCAGCCGGTCATTCAGGCGCAACGCGCAAATTACCTGCGCTTTGAAGGTCTCACAATCCAGGGAACGCGCGGCAACGCGCTGGAGCTAACAGGGGATCACAACACCGTGACGCGCTGCCTGATCAAAAACGTGGCGGGCTGGGCAATGCTGCTCAAGGGAAGCGAGAACCTTGCCGATGGCAACGAGATCACCCGCACCGGGCAGGGCGGCATCAAAATAGAAGGCGGCGACCGTGAAACGCTGACTGCGGGGAATTCCGCAGCGGTCAACAACTGGATCCATGATTGGTCCGAAATTTACCTCACCTATCAGCCCGCCGTGGAACTCCAGGGCGTTGGCAACCGCTGCCAAAATAATGAGATATACAATTCCCCGCACGAAGCCATCACCTTTTTCGGCAACGACCATCTGATCGCGGACAATCTGATCCATGACGTCTGCCTGCTTTCGGATGACGCGGGCGCGATCTATTCCGGCAGACGCTGGGATAACTACGGCAGCGTCATCCGCGGTAACGTGATCTATAACCTCGGCTCCGGCGCACACAAACCCAACGGGATTTATCTGGACGATGCGCTTTCCGGCGTTTCCGTTGTGAACAATCTGCTGGTCAACGTGCCCGGCACCGCGCTTGCCATTGGCGGGGGGCGCGATTTGCGCATTGAAAAAAATATCCTTGTCAATGCCGGAACCCCCATTTATTATGACGCGCGTGCGCGGGAGGGCGCAATCGGGGAGGCTTGGTTCAGCAACCATTCCGCCAAGGGCGGCGGCATGTGGCTGCTGCTGTTTGAATCCCCTTGGCAAACGGAGACCTGGAAAAAAGCCTACCCGCAGATGCAAAAATTCTCCTCCGACTTTTCGCAGCCGGATTCCCCGGATTTTGTGCCCAACCCCGCTTACAGCACGGTGCGTTTTAACTATGTTTTGGGCAGCGGCACAAAATTGGGCAATATCCAGGAGAGTGTCTACCGTTTCAGCACGGTGGAGCACAACTCCGTAACCGCACTGGCACGCGGTTCGCCGAACGGTCTCTTTGCTGACGCAGCGGCGGGTGATTACAGTATTGTGCGGGAGAAGGCGTCGCGGCTCCATTCCACCCCAGCCGAAAATCTGCCGCAAAACCCGATGGAAGGTGTGGGGCGAAAATGAGCGAACAGGATGATGACCTGCTGCGGATGATCCAAAAATGGACAGAGGAAATGGCGCTTGAAGACCAAGCGCCGCCATCCGCACAAAACGACACGCCGCAGCAGGCGCTGCGCGAGCTGGAGGATCTGGCCAAGGCGCCCCCCGCGCCGATTGCCAAGGCCTGGCGGGAACTGGAAGCACTGGCGCCCCCGCAGAATAGTTGGACGCCGCCTGCCGGGATTTCCGCCGCAGATGCCGCCGCGCAGCGCTTTTGGCGCGTGGAAGAGGAGCAAAGCAGAGCAAGCGCCGGGCTGCCGGAGCTGATTCTGCCAAAGCAGCCGCCCAAAAAGGCGGCGGAAGGAAAAAAGCGTATGAAGAAAAAGCATCCCGCCAAACGTTTTTTTGCCTGGCTGCTGGTGCTGGCAATCATCTTTGTTTGCGGCAGCTACGCCCTGGTGTACCACGAAGCAAAAAAGGTCAGTTATGTTGATGCCCCGCGCACAACGGACACCGCCGGCTTCCGCAAAAGCGCCCTGGTAACAAACATCCTGCTCATCGGCGTGGACCGGCAGGGGGAGGAAAGCAACGGTCGTTCGGACACCATGCTTCTGCTTTCCATCGACCGCATTCATCACAAGCTCAAGCTCACCTCCTTTTTGCGGGATAGCTGGGTGACGCTGCCCGACGGCAGCCACGCAAAGCTCAACGCCGCAAGCAGCAAGGGCGGCGCGGCGCTGGCGGCGCAGACGGTGGAGCAAAACTTCCGTGTGCGCATTGACCATTATGCCATGGTGGACTTTTCCTCCTTCGAATATGTGATCGACGCGCTGGGCGGCATCGCCGTCCCTGTGACGGATAAAGAGCTTGACTTCCTCTGCAAAAACACCCGTTTGGGTAAGCAGATCGGCAAGGAATCCATGCGTGTGCAGATGGAGCGGGAGGGCGCGGTGCGCTTCACTGGCGAACAGGCGCTGATCTATTGCCGCATCCGTGCGCTGGACAATGATTTTGAACGCACCAAGCGTCAGCGCAAGGTGATGCAGGAGATCATCAGCCAGATAAAGCAGGAAAATCCGCTGCGCTGGCTGAAGCTCGCCGAGGATGTGCTGCCCAACATCGAAACCGATATGGCGCCCTTCACCATGGCCAACCTAGCGCTGCTTGCGCCCGCCTACCTAGGCTACGAAACGGAGCAGCACCGCGTCCCGGCCGACGGCACCTGGAAGGATAGCCGCAAATCGGGCGCTTCGGTGCTGGAAATGAATTTGGAAGAAAATCAAACCGCATTGGAAGCCTTTATCTATGAATGAACAAAGCCTACTCGTGATCCGGCGCGGGATGAACGCTTCGCAGGACGGTCCCGGCAACCGTCTGGTTTACCATCTGCAGGGCTGCAATTTCCGCTGCCGCTGGTGCTCCAACCCGGAAAGCATCCCCCTGCAAGGGCTGACGCTGCAAACGGAACCGCCGCGCTGTAGCTGCAGGGCAATATCTGTAGCCGCGCTTGCAAAGGAAGCCCTTGCCGCGCGCCCCCTGTTTTTTGGAGGCGGCGGCGTGACCTTCACCGGCGGCGAACCGACCACGCAATTCAAAGCCCTCAAAACCGCGCTGGAGCTTTGCCGCGCCAACGGCATCCATACCTGCCTGGAAAGCAACGCCAGCCATCCGCGCTTGCCGGAACTCTTTGCGCTGATTGATTTTTTGATCCTGGACTGCAAACACTATGACAACCAAGCGCATCTGCACTGGACGGGACAGGGTAACGCGACGGTGTGCGAGAATCTCCGCCGCGCCGCGGGCGAACGCGAACAACTGCTGCTGCGCATCCCTTGGTCAGCGGCGTCAATGCCGAAGCACGGGACGCGCTCCGCTTTTCCGCGCACTTCAAGACCCTGGGCGTGGAACGCTTCCCTGTGGAGATACTGCGCTATCATGAATTTGGCAAAGAAAAATGGAAGCAATGCGGCTGGGCGTATACGATGGAAAATCCTGCCGTTTCCGATGCCGCCTTTGCCGCCTTTTGCGCCGCACTGCAAGGCGATGGCATTGGCTTAACAACGACATAAAAGAGCTTGCCGCAACCCCCGCCAAAAAAACAGTGCAAGCGGCAAGCAATCTGAACATTTTTTAACAGGAGGTGCCCTCATGCAAAAAATCAGCGATTCCCCCGCCGCACTGACCGCACTGGCGAAAGAACTCTTCCGTGAAGAGCGGAGCATTGATCACCTGGAAGGCTGGTTCCTTGCCCGGGAAGCTGCCCGCCGCGCCGATGAGGCCGGTGCCGCCGCATATCCGCCGGAACAGCGCGCCGCGCTGGAGCTGCTGGAGATCCTGCGCACAGTGCCGCTGCAGCTTTCGGAGCACGCCGTTTTTGCCGGAACGCAGCGCGATGCCTTCGCACGCAGTTATGCCCTGATCAACCCGGAATTCCGTGTGGAAGCCTTCAGCGGCTACTGCGACCCGACCGCAGTGTTTGACGACATCCAGCCCACAGAAGAAATCACGCAGGAGCGCATTGACGCCCTGCGGGCTTATACCCGCCAAAGCGATTATGTGCAAAGCCTTTCGGCGGTTTATGCCGCGCACGGTCTGTCAACAAGCGAGGTCGCCTTCTTTGTGGAGCAGGTTACGGGGCATTTGATCCCGGATTTTCGTCCCGCTTTAAAATACGGCGTGGCGGCGCTGCAAGACCGGATCAAATGCAGGCTGCAAACGGAAGCTGACGGCGAAAAGCGCGTCAACCTGGAAGCCATGCGCCTGTGCTTAGAGGGCGCGGCGCTGCTGGCGGGGCGTTACGCGGAACTTGCGGCGGCGCAGGCAAAAAGCGCCGAAGGGCGGCGCAAGGCACACTTGGAATTGCTGGAAGCCACGCTGCGCAAGGTGCCGGAAAAGGGTGCCGAAAGCCTGTTTGAAGCCATCCAAAGCTTCCTGCTGCTTTGGCAGGTGATGTGCTTGGAGCAAGCGCCCAACCCCTTCGCGTTTTCTGTGGGCAACGCCGACCGCATCTTTGAACCCTACCGCGCCATGAGCGGCGAAACCCGCAGCGAAGCCGCCGCGCTGTTCCGGCATTTTTTGGTATTTTTCAACGTGGCGGATCGCAGCTGGGCAATTTCGCAAAACATCCTGCTCGGCGGACGGGATACGCAGGGCGCTGACCTGACCAATCCTTGCAGCTATGCCCTGATGGATGCTTATTATGACATGAATTTGCCGCAGCCGATCCTTTCGGTCAAGCTGCACAAAAACACCCCGCAGGAATTTTACCGTGAGCTGGGGCGCTTCTTCTTTACGCCCGGCTGCCTGACGCCCTCGCTTTTCCAAGAAGATGCGCTCTTTGCGCTGCTCCGCGCGGATGGCGTGGAGGAAGCCGACCTGCCGGACGTTTCCGTCGCGGGCTGCCAGGAACCGCTGATCATGGGAAAGGAAAACGGCAACACCACCAACAGTTGGCTCAACCTGGCAAAAATCCTGGAGCTGACGCTTAGCGGCGGCAAATCCCTGCTCACCGGCGCACAGCTTCTGCCGCAAAGCGGCGGGGATCCGGCGGAGCTTCTGCCGCAGCTCAAGGAGCGCTTTTACGCCAACCTGAATCTTTTCCTGGATGAAATGACAGAGGCCGCCAACGGCGCCGCGGAAGCGCTGAGTCATCTGCCCGTGCCCTTTCTTTCCGCCTTCATGGGTGGGCTGGAAAGCGGGCTGGATCTGCGTGATCCAAAGCGGCAGGGCACAAAATATAACGGCAGCGGTTGCCTGATCCACGGGCTTTCCGTCGTGGCGGATAGCTTCGTCGCCGTGGCGCGTCTCCTAAAGGAGGCGCCGGAGCTGGCGGTGCGCCTGCTCCCTGCGCTGCAAACAAATTTTGCCGAGGACGAAGCGCTGCGCCAGCTCCTGCACAGCTATCCAAAATTCGGCAATCATTTGGAGGAGGTGGATCTGGAAGCCGCCGAAATCGCCAAACAGGTTTCCATTATGGTATCCGCGCGGAAAAATTCCTTGGGAAACGCCTTCCGCCCGGATTGGAGCACACCTTCCACCCATCTGCTGTATGGCTACTGGGTGGGTGCCACCCCCGACGGGCGGCGCGCCCGGGAGGAACTCAATTACGGCGTGGATCCCCTTTTCGGCGAAGCGGAAATGGGCTTGGGGCTGCGTGTGCTTTCCACGCTGCAATTGCCCTTCGAAGCCTTCCGCGGCGGATACGCCTCCCATCTTGGCGTGGATCCGCGCTATTTCCCCGCCAAGGAATATCCCGAAAAAGGCGAGCAATTCTATCAAAACGTGATCGCGCCGCTGTTTTTTCCGGAAAACGCTGCGGGCAAGGTGCCGCCGTTCTATCTTTATGTCAACGTCACCACGCCGGAAACGCTGCGCAAGGTGCTGGCAAAGCCGGAAAAATACGCCCCCAGCGGGGTTTATATCGTGCGCATCCACGGCACCTTTGTCAATTTTTTGGATCTCTCGCCGGCGATCCAGCAGGACATCATCGCAAGGCTGGATCCGGCAAGCACGACTATGACAGCTTGAACAGCGGTTGCTGGTCATGCAAATTCAACCGCACGGAAAGGCGTTTTCCATGAATCTGCTTCTCAAAAACATCCAAGCTATCCTGCCGGAAGGCGAAACACTTGCCGTGCGCCGCTGCGATATTGGCGTACAGGACGGCAAAATTGCTTTTGCGGGCGAAGCGCCGCCGGAATTCACGCCGGAAAAAATCATTGACGGCAAGGATCGTCTGGTGATGCCCGGCATGGTCAACGCGCACACGCACGCCTATATGACGATCTTCCGCAACCGTGCGGATGACTTGCCCTTTCAGACCTGGCTGTTCCGGCACATCCTGCCTATGGAGGATAATCTGCGCACGGGCGACAGCTACTGGGGAACCCTGCTTGCCGCCTGCGAAATGCTGCGCAGCGGGACGACCTGTTACAACGATATGTATATTTCCACGGAGGAAAACGCCCGTGCGGCGGAAGAAAGCGGGATGCGGGCGGTGCTTTCGCGCGGGCTTGTGGGGGAAAGCCGCAGCGACCCCGGCGGGCTGCGCCGTTTACGTGAAGCGGCGGCGGAAATCAAACGCTTCCGCGGCGCGGGGAATGGGCGGCTGCACTTTATGCTGGCGCCGCACGCGCCCTACACCTGCGCACCGGAATACCTTTCACTGGTGATGGAGACCGCGCGGGAACAGGGTGTCGGCATCCACACGCACCTGGGTGAAAGCCGCAGCGAGATTGCGGATCTGGCGGAGAAATACGGAAAAACGCCCTTTGCGCTGATGGAGGAGGCTGGCTTGTTCGGGTTGCCCACCGTCGCCGCGCACTGTGTTTATATGACCGATGAGGACATCTCTCTTGCGGCGCGGCGCGGCGTAAGCGCGGCAACCAACCCGATCAGCAATCTCAAGCTCGCCAACGGCGTTGCGCCTGTTGCGCGGCTGCTGGCGGCAGGCGTCAACGTTTCGCTCGGCACAGACGGCGCCGCAAGCAACAATGCGCTCAATTTGTTCCAGGAACTGCGCTTTTTATGCCTGCTGCACAAGGGAATCAACGAGGACGCGGAAAGCATTCCGGCGGCGCAGGGCTTGCAGATTGCGACGCGCAACGGCGCGAGGGCTTTGGGGCTTGGCGAAGAGACCGGCTCTATCGAAGTCGGCAAAAAAGCTGACTTGGTGATTTTGAATCTGCGGCACAGCCATTTTTACCCACATTCCAATCTGCTTGCGGCGCTGTGCTACGGCGCACAGGGCTGCGAGGTGGAAACCGTACTGGTGGACGGCGCACTTCTGCTGGAAAACGGCGCATTCACCAAGCTTGACGAGGAGCGCATACGCCGCGAGGTGCAGCGCATTTCAGACCGGGTTTGCCGGT
>JAISQZ010000071.1 GCA_031273905.1 Oscillospiraceae bacterium
GTCTGTTTTGTCTTCCTTTGCATCGGATTTTTTCGTTTCGTCCGCTTCTCCCCCGGCTGTTTCATCGTCGGGGCTATCACTGTCCGCTGCGTCGCCGTCCTCTTGCCCTCCCTGTGCAAACGCTTGGCTGATGCCCTCGTTCCATGCGTTTTCCACGGTATCCTTTGCACGCTTGAACAACGATGAGAGACCAAGAACCGCGGCTGTGATGATCGCCGCAATCACAAGCAGAATGATGATCACAATGGGAGCCTTGCTTTTTTTCTTTTTCTCGGGCGGCATCGGCGGCGGTGGCGGCGCGTAGGTTGCGGGCTGCGGTGGCGGTGAGACAGGCTGCGGTTGCGGTGAGCAGGCTGCGGGCGGTGCCTGTGTTTCAAACGTCTGCCCGCAATTGGTGCAGAATTTCGCGCTTTCGTCCAGCTGTGTGCCGCAGCCGGTGCAGAATTTGGTTGCCATACGCTGTTCCTCCTAACTCAAAATATGTTCATTTCAGAATGGTCAGTTTTCCAAGACCCGGCAGGGGTTTCATTTCCCCCTTGACGGCGCTGATGATGCCCAACAGCGCGAACACAAAAATCACAACCAGAATGATGGGGGCAAGCACCCACCCAAGAAAAGGAATGACCCAAAGTAACTGCGAAATAAACGAGGCGATTGCCAGCACGAGACCCTGATTTGCATGGAACTTGACGAAGGGCGATTTCTTGTGGTCGCCTGTGAGCAGGGGGATGAAGAAGATGATGTAGGACAGAATCGCCATGGTCTTGTTCGCTTCCGCGTCGCCGGGCAGGGCTTGCTGCACCGGGGGCTGTTGATACTGCTGATACTCGGGCGCAACAGGCTGTGCCTGTCGTTCGGAAGCCGCTCCGATTTCCTTGCCGCAGGTGGGGCAGAATTTTACCCCGTCGATGGTCTGTGTCCCGCAATTTGCGCAAAATGCCATGATTGTTTCCTCCTATAAATTTGATTTATTGTGTGGGCGGAGCGGGGAATCGCCCCACCCTGTTGCGCCGCCTATTTTTACGGTTTCGCGGGTTCTCCCGCGCTTGTGTATACATCGTTTCCTTTCACGACTATAGTTGCGTCTTCACTGTCAATGCTAAAGTCCTCCTACAAATGTTGATTATGAAATCGTTATTTCAAACGAGCCATCAACGTCAAAGTACGCGTTAATAATCTTGGTTGTTCCGTTGCGTGTGTATTGCCATGTCGAAATTCCTTTCGACATTACAGCTTCGTCAAATGAGGCTTTGTTGACTGTGCCTGCCGATTGGCACGCCGCAAACATTGCCTTTGCCTGGTCTTCGCCCGTTGTTGCGCCGCCTGTTTTATAAAGCACCTTTACGTTATCAACCTTGTTAGGCGAATACGCTTCGCTTACTTCCCAGCCGTTGGGCATAGTCAAGTCAAGACCATAGTTGTCTTTTACTACCATAACCCAGTTGTCGGCGGTGATGTCTTTAACCGCCGTGCCGCCGCTGTTGCTCGGCGTGGTGTCGTTGCCGCCCTGCGAAGTTTCGGGGGTGCCGCTGTTGCCACCTGTTGCGCCTGTGCTGTCACTGCTCCCGCAAGCGGTGAGCAGGGAAAGTGCCAGCACGAGTGCCAGTGCGAGTGCGATCGTCTTTTTCACGGATGAGTCCTCCTAGCAATCTGATTTGTTGTTTGCTCTTGATTGGGCGGATATGCTGGCTGTGCCATTCATACGATCCCGCAATAAAAATAAGGTTGAGAATGGAAAATAACGATGAATTCGCAGCTTCATTTTCAATTTTCCGTTCTCCGTTGCAAAACGCTATGCGCTTTGCGCCGCGCCGCATTCGCCGCAGAAGCGCGTCCCCGCTGCAAGCGCCGCGCCGCAGGAGCTGCAGTGCTTGGATCCTGCCGCCGCAAGGGCTGCGCCGCATTCCTGGCAGAACTTTACGCCCTCCGGGTTTTTGTGCCCGCAGCTTGGGCAGCGCCCTTTCGCGTCCTCGGCGGCTTTTTCCGCTTCGGCTGCCTTTTGCGCCGCAGACGCTTCATCCAATGTTGCCTGTGCCGCCGCTATGTTCTGCTCAACAAGCTGTAGCTTTGCATACTGCGGCCACGCAGAGGGGTTTTGCGCATACGCCGCCTTGCCGATTTCCAGCAGAAGGTCGCTTTCCTGTTTCTGCAAGTCCGCAAGCTCGCTCTGGGCGTTGAGCAGCCTGCCCTCCGGGGTATCTTTTGGGACGACGCTCTTGGCGATGCCGCCTAAGATGCCGCCAAGCCCGCCGAGGTTTCCTAAACCTCCGAACAAATCGTTTGCCATAGTCTAAACTCCTCCCTATTTCTTATTTATTAATTCTGCGTTCTGCATTCTGCGTTCTATTGCCCGGGCGGCGGCTTTTCGCCCTCCCGCGCGTTTTCCTCCGACCTTCGCAGTTCTTCTTTAATTTCCTTGTCTATCCGCGCGTCCACATAGGCGTCGATTTCTTCGGTGCGCACGACCCCGGTTCCCGGTATTTTCAAACGGTTATATATACGGAGCATGGCTTTGACGTTTGGAACGCCCAGCTTGCGGCATACGCGCCAAATGACTTCCCGCGTTCTGCGCTTGTCTAAAAGCAGGGTTTCGGCAATCCAGCGTTCGCTGTATTGCTCCCGCAGCCATTTGTAAACCTGTGCCTCGTCGCCGGAAAGCCGCGCCACACGCTTGTGCAAAATGCCTTTATCGGTCGAAAATGAAATCGGCTCATAGGGAAGGTTCTCCATGCCGCGCGGTCGCCTGAATCCGAACAACGTTATCTCTCCTTTCCAGCGTTTTTTCTTCCGTCTGCCCATATTTTACCTCACGTTTCCCCATTTTCCTACTCGTACATTTGGGGGAGGTGAGCCTTTTGGGGCAGTTTTTGCAAAAAAATCAAAAAAACACCCTCCGAACGCTTTCGGAGAGCATTTTGGGAAATGATTTACTGTCTACTTGACGTCGGGCAATTCGTCCACTTCGGGAACGCCGAACAGGCGAAAAATTTCGATGCGGCTGTTGACGTTCAGCTTTTTATATAAATTTGAGGTGTGTGTTTTGACCGTGGTTTCTTTAATCACCAACGCCCCGGAAATCATTCGCCGGGTCATGCCGGTGAGCAGCAGGGTGACAATTTCTTTTTCCCGTGGGGACAGGTTGTATTTTGCGAAACGGTCGGTCTCCTCCACCTTTTCCCGCATCAGGGTCATATCGTTTTTATGCAGCTCTGAAAGCCACGCGGCGGAAAAGAGATGCCTGAAGATACAGGGAGAAGCCATTAAAAACGCAAAGGTGATCGCCAAAACATAGCCCAAGGAAAAGAGGACAATGCGCCGCGGAAAGAGCATACCCGCCACCTCGGAGGACAGCGCGGTGAGCGGCGAAATGAGAACGAAGACAAGCGTGCATTGCTTCAAGAGCTTTAAGCTGGCAAAGCGGCGCTGGGCGCAGGCGAGCATATAGAGTACGGCCATCCAACCGATTTCATAGACGCCCAAGAACAGATGAAGCGGAACATCCACAAGGGAGCCGCCCGGAAGGTTTGCAAGCACCGCCACGGCAATGGCAATGGCGAGAAACAGATTCCAGGTGTGCCAAATGGTCTTTTTCAGCAGCAGCAGAATGAGTGCAAACAAAGCAATCGCAAGCAGCTTGCCAATGCCGTTCAAAAGCTCCGAATAAGCGAAGCTGTTGTTATCCAGGAAGCCCGTATAGCCTTCCAGGGCAAAAAACGCGGTAAAAATAACGAAGGCCCAGTACAGCCCTTTTTTGTCCGCCGAAGTGACCTGCTCCTTAACCTCCAAATCGGATTCCCGAAACCGCAAAAGGCAAAACACAAGCCCTGCCAAAGCAACAATCGGGTATATGTACATAAACAGGATGTTGTCCCCAAACGAGCCGTCCGGCAATAGTGCGTCCAAAAAGTTGAGTATCATGCGCCCCCCAAGTGCCAAAACAACGCCGAGCAGCCGTTCGGAATTGTTGGC
>JAISQZ010000090.1 GCA_031273905.1 Oscillospiraceae bacterium
ATTCGCCCGCCGCCGCGCGGCTTCGCCCGGTTTATCCCCTGACGGAGGGCATCACCAGCCGCCAGATAGAGGGATTGGTGGCTTGCGCCATGGAGCAGCTGCTGCCGCAGTTGCCGGAAGTTCTGCCGGAAGCGCAGCGCACAGCTCTGCAGCTGCTGCCCCGCCGCGCAGCGCTGCGGGCGGTTCATCAGCCAAAAGATCTGGCGGAGGCGGCTGCCGCGCGGCGGCGGCTGATTTTTGAAGAGCTGTTTTTTATGCAGCTGGGGCTTTTGCGGCTGCGGCAATCAGTGCGGGAAAAAAGCGCACCTGCGCTGTGCGGCGGCACAGGGCTGGATTTTTTCGCTTCGCTGCCCTTTGCGCCAACGAAGGCGCAGCTGCGTGCGGCGGAGGAGGGCTTGCGCGACCTGGCAAAGCCGGTGCCAATGCGCCGGTTGCTGCAAGGGGACGTGGGTTCCGGGAAAACGGCGGTGGCGGCGGCGCTGCTGGAGCAAGCGGCGCAAAGCGGCTGGCAGGCGGCTCTGATGGCTCCCACGGAGCTTTTGGCGCGGCAGCACTGCGAAACGCTGGCAAAACTTTTTGCCCGCAGGAGCCTTGCGCCGGTGCTGCTGACCGGCTCCATCCCGGCGGCGCAAAAAAGGAAAATCAAGGCGGGTCTGCGCACGGGCAGCATCCCGCTGGTGGTGGGCACCCACGCCCTGCTGCAAAAGGACGTCGCTTTTGCGCGGCTGGGGCTGGCGGTGGTGGATGAGCAGCACCGTTTTGGCGTGGAGCAAAGAAGCCTTTTGGAGGAAGCCGGCGCCGGGCAGCCAAGCCCGCACGTGCTGGTCATGTCCGCCACGCCAATCCCGCGTTCGCTTGCGCTGTTTGTCTTTGGCGACCTGGATATCTCCGTGCTTGACGAGCTGCCGCCCGGTCGCACGCCGGTGGAAACCTATGCCGTCACCTCCGCGCTGCGTGCGCGGGCGTATCGCTATGTGGCAAAGCATTTGGAACAGGGCAGGCAGGGCTACGTGGTTTGCCCGCGCGTGGAAGACGAGGGGGAAAGCGAGCTTACGGCGGCAACGCAGTTTGCGGCGCAGCTGCAGGCCGATTGGCTGCGCGGCTATTCCGTCGGGCTGCTGCACGGCAGGTGCAAGCCAAAGCAAAAGGAGGAGGTCATGCGGGCGTTCGCGGCAGGGGAAATCCAACTGCTGGTTTCCACCACGGTGATAGAAGTCGGCGTGGATGTGCCCAACGCGGTGATCATGGTGATCGAAAACGCGGAACGCTTCGGGCTTTCTCAACTGCACCAGCTGCGCGGCAGGGTCGGGCGCGGCGGCGGAAGGGCCACGTGCATCCTGATCTCGGATGCGGAAAACGAGGAAGCAAGACGGCGGCTGGAGCTGATGAAGGAAACCAACGACGGCTTCGTGATCGCCCGGGAGGATCTGCGCCTGCGCGGTCCGGGCGATTTCTTCGGGCGGCGGCAGCACGGTCTGCCGCAATTTAAGCTCGCCGATCTTTTAGAGGATAGCGCACTGCTGCCGGCGGCGAAGGAGGCGGCGCTGGCGGTTTTTCAAGAAGATCCAAGCCTTGCCGCGCCGGAACACAGGCAGCTGCGCGCGGAGGTTGAGCGGATGATGGAAGCCTAGGGGGCAAAAGAAAACGCACCCGCTCTGTCCGGTGATCATTTCACCGGGGAAGCGGGTGCGCTGCGTTGTGCGGGCGGAGGGAGGCCTTCGCTCCCTGCGCCCCGTAAAACGCGGGAAGCGGCGCAGGGACGCGTTCGATTGCAACTGCGTTACCAGGTGATATGCAGCGCGTTGCCATCCGCCGAAGCCGTGTAGCTCAGTGTGCCGGCCTGTACTTCCTTATCCAGCGCAGCGGTCAGGGCGACCTTCATTTCGTCGTCAGTCGGCGTTATTTCGGTCTCAAGGGTAAGGCGTTCCGGTGTGTAAAGGTATTCCCGCACCGCGAAGCCCATCATCCACCAGTGCAGCGTTACGGGGCGGTCGATCAGCACAGTGCTGCTGCCGTCGTCATGCCCGGTGAGGCGGAAGGACATCGGGATGCGCTCCGTATCGGCAGCGCAGTCATAGAAGTCCACCGCGCGGTTCGCCGGCTTGTTATAAAGCCCGACCTCCCCGCCTGAGGTGATGAAATAGCGGCCCTTCCACAATTGCAGCATCCAGTCCTTGCCCTTATACGCAAACTTGAGGCGCACAGTGGTAACATTTACCATGTCCGTCGTTTGCAGGAGCATATCATCATAGAGCTTCGAATATCCGAGATAGCGCTGGAGTTGCGGGCTGTAAGAGGAGCCAAGCCAGGCGTTTTTGACATCCATATCAAAGCCGGTGCTCGCAATGCCGCTTGTGCCCTGATTGATGAGCCCGTTGTTCGCATCGTAGCTGACACCGGAATCCATGGTGCGCACACTGCCATCGGCATAGGTCAGGCGGAACATGACGCGGTATTCGCCCGCCGCGCTTTTCGGATCCGCATAGAAGTGAATTTCCGCCGGCTGCGCAACCGAAATGCCCAGGATCCGGCAGATCACCATCATCGCGGCATTGTCTTCATTGCCATAGGTCTCCGCTCTTGCCAGCAGCTCATCCCTTGCCGCGTTGAACTGCTCCGGCGTGAGCGCGTAAAGCCAGCGCAGATACTGGAAAACATCCGGCAGGACGGCCGCTGTTTCCTGGAAGGAAAAGCCGCTGTTTTCCTCCAACTGGTCAAACAAGGCCTGCATGGTTTCGTCATAGGTGAAATGCAGGGTATCCGAGGGGAACAGCCCAAGGGTATACACCTTGAGAGATCTGTTGAACTCCTTCGCATAGGCGGCGCTGTCGAAGGCCTTGACGCCCGGTTTTTCGGCGGCGGCGCCCACGCTGGAAAATGCGGTTACGAAGCTGAGAAGCGAGGCAACGACGATGTGCAGAACGTGCAGAATCATGGAAATCCTCCTGTCAGTTGATGGTTATTTTTTCGGGAAAAACGCGAAATCGGTAATTACAAAGCTATTTTCGTCGAACGGTTCCTTTTCCAGCTCACGGAAGTGGATTTTCCCCATAAGCGTATAGGGCAGCTCCTCCACCGCCTTGTAGGCGATCGCGCGGTCGCGTTCGGGCAGCAGCTGCAAGCAAAGCGCGTCAATTTCCCGCAGAACGTTCCGCTTTGCCTCCTCCGTTTCATAACTGCCGCGCAGCACCACAAAGGCAGAGGGGATCACCCCGGCGGCGCTTTCCTCCGCCCGCAGCCCCACAACGGCGCAGTTATCCACGGCTGCGTGGGACATGATCGCGTTTTCGATGGGGGAGGGGTGCACGGTATGCCCGTCGGGGCGCATCATGGAGCGCTTATAGCGATCCACAAAGTGGAAGCAGCCCTGCTCGTCCAAATGCCCCTTGTCGCCCATGCGGTAATACTTGACGCCGTCCGGGGCAATGTACGTAATCTCTTCGGTCGCCTCCGGTGCGCCATAATAGCCCAGCATCATGCTCTGGCTGTGCACCAAAAGCTCGCCGTCCTCGCCGTAGGGCAGCTCCCGCATGGTCTCCGGATCCACCACCATCGCCCTGGTGCCGGGCAGCAGAACACCCACATTGCCCTCGGCTCTCCAGTTGAACGCAGCGCTGTGGGGATGATAATACCGCATAACCGAAATGGAGCCGCCGAATTCCGTGGAACCATAGCCGATGCGCAGACCGCCCTCATATCCGTTGCGCACCAGCGCCTCGTTGATTTTTTCAAGCGAGGCGGGGGAAATTTTGTCGCCGCCCGAAACAGGGATTTTGATGAACGACAGGCGGCGGCTCTTCTTTCGCAGCTTTGGGGAATCGGCCAGCTGTTCAAAAAAGCGCGGGACACCCAAAAAAATGCTCGGCTTTTCGCGCAGGACAAGCCGATCAAATTTGTTGGGATCAAAGATGGGAACCAGCAGGATTTCCAGCCCCGCGCAAAGGCAGGAATGCATCCCGCAAAGCGCCCCGTAAGCGCTGAAGAACGGGATGAATCCGCCAAAGGTAAAGCCCTTTTTGTATTCCTCCGGGCGCACGCTGTACTGAAACGCGCCGGGTGCGGCGTTAAAGGAATAGTGCGTGTGAACCGCGCCTTTGATCACCCCGTCGGAAGCAGTCCCGCTTGTGTAGAGGATTGCGGCGGGCATATCGCGGGAATATTCCTTGCGCAGCTCGCCCTCAAAGGTGTATTGTCGGATAAAATCCGTGTGCCAGATATAACTGCCCGCCGCCCACGCGCCCGCCCGGGCTTCCCGGAACCTTTTCTTTTTCGCCTTATAGAGCAAAGCGCCCATTGTGGGCTTAAGCTTCCTGTATTGCACAACGCTATCGCAGGGGCCAACGACAATCACCGTCGGAAGCTCGTCGAGCACCTCGTCAATCTTCGGGTCACAGATGTCCAGCACCGTCACCAGCAATTTGGAGCGCGTGCGGCGCACCCGCTCCGCGATCCCCTTGCCGTTGGTGCGCGGGTCAATCAGGTTGGCGGCGGCGCCAATGCGCCAGCAGCCGTAAATGTAAAGGATGCTTTCCTTTATGTTGGGCAGCGCGATGGAAACATATTCCCCCTGCGCAATCCCGAAGCCCTTAAGAGCCCGGGCAACGCGGTCAATCTCCGCGTCCAACTGCTCATATGTGGTGCGAAGACCCATAAAGTTCGTGGCATAGCGTTTGCGATCCTCTCCCTGGTGCAGGCGGAACAGAACCGTATCCGCGTTGTCGTCCGCGCGGTCGAACGCGGTGGCGATTTTCTCCTGGTCATACTGTGCCAAATGGGAACAGTCTTCCGAAGGGAAACCCATGTAATTACATCACTCCTTATCAGTTGTTGGTCGAAAAGCCGCAGCGGAATCCTTTCTTTTTCTGGGAAAAAACAAAGAAAAAGGATTTCTCCGCAGCTTTTCGACCAAAAATTGTAACCAAAAGGATCCCAAATCATGCATTGCAAAGGAGAGCCGCGCACATGACGCAGTTAATTTCCGCAATTTCCGTGCTCATTTCCCTTGTTGCAGGCGTTTTTCTGCCCGGATTGACCGGCGCACCGGCAAAGCAGGTTGCGGTGGACGGCAAGGCGATGTATTTTGAAACGCCGCCCAAGGATGATCCCTATTATGAGGATTTTCCCGGCAACCACGCCTGGCAGCGGACGGATTTTTCCAATTATGACCCTGCGCCGCTCCGTGAATACGTCAAGACGCACTTGGGCGGAGACTTCAATTTTGACGATGCCCTTGACGTGTTCGCGCAGGAGCTGCTTGCCGAGGATTTTCAGGTTATCCTGCTCAATTACCCCCGCGTCGCTTTTGTTTACCGCGCGGAAAGCGGCGACGTGAAGGGGATCACGGACGAGGGTCTGCTGCATCTGGGATTTTCCTACAATGTGCCGGAGGAGCTGTTTTACGCCACCAAAAACCCCTGGATGCGCGTGATGGGCTACAACGAATTTTATGACTGGCTGGCCGCCGCCACCACCGCCTTTGACCTGCACACCCGCCGCATACGTTTTTCCTATGGCGGGCTGGATTACCAGGTGCAGTTGTGGAAGGGGAAATATTTTTTTGAAGCGGTGATGGGCGCCGAGGTCGGCTTTTACACCAAGCCGCAGGAGCGCAGCGTACATCACTACGACGTCTATCCGCTGGAGAAGATGATGCCCATCAGCATGAAGCTTTACAGCGACAAAACCCTTTATTACGATCTCCCGCCGGAGGCGCACTGGTGGTCGGTGATGATGAAATACCGCAAGCCCATCGTGGCGCCGGACATGGTGACGCTGGAAAGCACGATTGCGTTTGATGACCCCGGCCTGCGCGACGCTTTTTTTGCCGCGCTGACCGAACAGCACCCGGACATTGAGGCGTCGCTGGAGGGCGACGTGGTTTGGCTGCGCTGGAACGCGCAGCGGGAAGCGAGCAGCTAGGGAGCATACGAATACGATCCCGCAATAAAAATAGAGCCGATTTTTTCGGCTGGTTTTCCGTTTCGCGCTGTTGTCCTCCTTAACAGGCGTCAGTCTGCTTGGCGTCGTCCGCCTTGCGCAACAAAAAACCATCTCAAAAAGCTTGTCTATCGTTTCACAGCTCAATCGTATAAATAACAAAAGCGCAGGCGCGGCGGGGATCACCCAGCCGCGTCTGCCTTTTTCTGTTCAAGGCGCTTTTCCGGTTGCGCTGACCGCGCTCTTCCCTGCCAGGCAGCCCGAAGCCCACGCCCAGTGCAGCGAAAACCCGCCG
>JAISQZ010000115.1 GCA_031273905.1 Oscillospiraceae bacterium
CTGGAACGCTACAAAAAGCTCTATTCCGGCGCGTTTTATACCCGCTTTGTGGAGGGCAAATGGGCGGCGGCGGATGGTCTGGTCTATCCGATGTTTTCGCCGCAGGCGCATGTGTGCCGGCAGTTGCCGGAGGCCTTTGACGAAACCTGCGTTTCCTGCGATTATGGCACGGTGAACCCTTCCTCCTTCGGGCTTTGGGGACGCAGCGGCACGGCGTGGATCCGCTTGCGCGAATATTACTGGGATAGCCGCGAGCGCGGGCAGCAGCGCACGGACGAGGAGCATTACCGCGCCCTGGAGGAGCTGGTTGCCGCAGAAAAGCCCAGCGCTGTGATCTGCGACCCTTCGGCGGCCAGCTTTTTGGAATGCATCCGGCGGCACGGGCGCTTTGCGGTGATCCCCGCCAAAAATGACGTCCTTGACGGCATCCGCCGCGTGGCGGACGCGCTGCGTGAGGGGAAGCTGCTTTTTGCGCCGGAATGCCGCGATACGCTGCGGGAATTTGGGCTTTACCGCTGGCAGGAGGGCGGCGGCAAGGACGCGCCGCGCAAGGAATACGACCACGCGATGGACGACATCCGTTATTTTGCGGCAACCATGCTGTATAACGACGCACAGGGCGGCTTCTTTGCCGCGAGCGTGGAAAGGAACGGGCGGTACCCGCCGGAAAATCCCGGAGGCTTCCGCCCGGATGCCTAGGGACTGCCTGCACAAAATCAGCCGAAAAGACATGGATGCAGCCTTGTTTTGCAGTCCCTAAGCACCTGATACGCCTGATCTCCAAAGTAAGGAAGGTGAAGTCAAATGGCAAAACACCCCGCCTTCGGGCGGAAACGGGGGCAGCCGGAAATGACCGCAGCGGCAGCGCCCCTGCCCGGAACGCAGCGCCGATCCCGCCAGCCCTTCCCCGCGCTGACGGAAAATCTGCACCCTGCGCCCGGCGGCCTCCGGCTACAGAGCGATTGGAGCTTCCCCGCCGCGCAGGCCCAGCTTTACACCACCCTGCGCGGCGCGGTGCCGATCATCGACGCGGCGATTTTTCGCCTAGTGCGGCTTTTGGGCGGCTTTGCGCTGGAATGCGACTCCGTGCGCGCACAGCGGCGGTTGCGATCCTTCATGGAAAACGTGCCGGTCGGCGGCAACCAATGGGGGCTTTCCGCCTTTGTTTCCGGCTATTTTGAGCAACTGCTCACGCTGGGCACGGCGCTGGGGGAACTGATACTGCGCGAAGACGGCGCCCCTGCGGCGCTTTGGAACGCCAGCCCGGAGGGGGTTGCCCTGCGCCGCGCAAAAAACGGCGTGGATGTGGAAATCTGCATCGGCGAGGCCGACCGCCTGCGCCCGGTGCCCTATCCGGCGCTGTGCTTTTTGAGCGCCCTTAACCCGGACCCCGGCGCACTGCTGGGCAACTCCCTGCTCAAGGGGCTGCCCTTTGTCAGCGGCGTGCTGCTGAGCATCCTCAACACGCTCGGTCAAAATTGGGAACGCCTTGGCAACGTGCGCTTCGCCGTCACCTATCGCCCCGGCAACGACCCCGCCGACCGGGCGCACACACAGGAACGCACGCAGCTTTTGGCAAAGGAATGGCAGCAGGCGATGCAGGAGGGCGCGGGTGTGCGGGATTTTATCGCCGCGGGCGATGTGAGCATCCAGGTGATCGGCGCGGACGCCCCGATCCCGGACAGCGAAATCCCCGTGCGGCAGTTGCTTGAGCAGATCATCGCCAAAACCGGTCTGCCGCCCTTCCTGCTGGGGCTGACCTGGTCGAGCACGGAGCGCATGAGCACACAGCAGGCGGATCTGCTTACAAGCGAAATGGAAAGCTACCGCCGCACCCTGACCCCGGTGATTTTGCGCCTTTGCACAACGGTGCTGCGCCTTTGGGGCGAAAATCCGGAATGCCGCGTGGTCTGGGAGGACATCACGCTCGCGGACGAGACGGAGCTTAGCCGCGCGGCTCTGCTGCGCGCACAGGCGCAGCGGCTGTGCCTGGAAAATGAGCAAAGGAAAGGATGAACGCAATGAATTTATGCAAGCGGCACACACAGGAGGCCTGCCCCCGCAGCCCGTCGCCGGAGGATCTTGCGCTGATCAACGGCTATTCCCGCAAGCCCCTTGCCGCCGAAGAGGTCTATATCTTCCAGACCGTGCTTTGCGACAATGAGGTTGACCGCGACGGCGACCGCTTCGCCACGGCGGCGCTTTCCGCGCTTGCGGCGCTTTTCCCCGGAAAAACGGGGCTGTTTGACCACAGCATGAAGGCGGGGGATCAGATGATGCGCATCTATGCGGCTCAGGTGCGCACAGTGCCAGGGAAAACAAATTCCCTGGGTGAGGACTATGCCCAGTTGCTGGCGAAGGTCTATCTTTTGCGCGGCGAGGCCACGCGGGAACTGATCCGCCAAATTGACGCCGGCATCAAAAAGGAGGTCAGCGTCAGTTGCGCGATCAGGCTTGCCCGCTGCTCTGTCTGCGGCAAGCCCTTTGGTCGCGGCGACTGCACGCACCAAAAGGGTGTTGATTACGGCAAAGGGCAGTGCCACGCCGTTTTGGAGGAGCCGACGGATGCCTACGAATTTTCCTTCGTCGCGGTTCCGGCGCAGCCCGCCGCCGGTGTGATCAAAAGCCTGCAAGGGGCGGCGGAGCACCCGGGGGAAAGGAGGTTTACGCACCTGACTGCGCTCAAGCGATACCTGGAAACGGACGGATGCGGCATAGCGCAAGCGCAAAGCGCCCGCGAAGAGCTGGAACAGCTGGAGGCTCTGGCTCTTGACGGCGCCAGCTACCGCGAAGACTTGCTGCGCAAAGCAACACGCGCGGCGCTGCTGTTCATGCCGGAGCTTGGCGCGGAGCTGACCGGAGCGCTTTGCGAAAAGCTCAGCGCCAGGCAGCTCAGCGTTTTTGCGCAGGCACTGGAGCTGCGCGCGGAAAAGATCGTTCCGCTGCGCCCACAGCTGCAAGCGCCCGCACCGGGTGGGAGCGGCGAAAACGACGGCTACAAATTTTAGTCAGCAACAGAAAGGAAGGCACATATGGCATTTGACAATTTGCAACTGGACAAGGGGCTTTACACCACCGGGCAGGGTTTTTCGGCGGCGCTGGAGCAGGCGGATCCTTCAGAGCAATACCGCGGCACGCCGCTTGAGACCCTGGATGCCTTTGAGCGCCAGCTCAAGCGCTTCGGCATCCGCGTCAGCGGCGCGGGAAGCGACCGCGTCGAAAAATTCTTCCAGTCCGCGCAGAGCGCCGCCCTTTTCCCGGAATTCATCGCCCGCGCGGTGCGGCGCGGTCTGGAAAGCGCGGATGTGCTGCCCCGCGTCGTCGCCGCAACCACGCAGGTGGACGGGCTGGATTACCGCTCCATCGCCTGCGCCGCGGGAGAGGGCAACCCGGAGGCCGCCGTTGCCGAGGGTGCGCTGCTGCCGGAAACCGCCATCCGCGTCAAAGCGGAGCTGGTGCAGATGCGCAAGCACGGGCGGCTGCTTTCCGCCTCCTATGAAGCGGTGCGTTTCCACCGCCTGGAGCTGTTCGCCGTCACGCTGCGGCAAATCGGCGCTTCCATCGCGAAAACCCTGTTCGCCGAAGCGGTGGACGTTCTTGTCAACGGCGACGGCAACACCGGCACACAGGCCGCCGAGATACCGCTTGCCGGCAGTGCGGTCACCTACGCCGACCTGATCACCCTGTGGAACAGCTTTGACCCCTACGAAATGACGACCCTGCTTGCCCCCGCCGCGCAGATGCAGCAGCTGCTTTCGCTTGCCGAATTCCGCGACGCGAACGCGGGGCTGAATTTTCACGGCAGCGGGCGGATGATCACGCCGCTGGGCGCGGATCTGATCAAATCCGCCGCGGTTCCCGCAGGCAGCTTTGTTGCGCTGGATAAAAGCTGTGCGCTTGAAATGGTCAGGGCGGGCGAGATCGTCACCGATCACGACAGGCTGATCGACCGCCAGCTTGACCGCGCGGCAATCAGCTCCACCGCAGGCTTTGCCAAGCTTTTCCCCGGCGCCGTCAAGGTGCTGGCGTAATGCAAGCATACGGCGGACGAAAAAAGAAGGGGGGGCGGGGAAACCCGCCCCTCTTCCGCAAAAAACGAAAGGAGAGGTTCCATGACGCAATTTTCGGTGCTGGGGCGGCTGCGCTTGCTCACGCCGCTTGACGGGGACGGCGCAAGGGAGGCGCTGCCCTTTTGCGCGGCGGCTGCGGCGCAGCTGCACGCAATGCGCAGGGAGGAGACGAGCGGGGACGATCCGCGCCTGGATTACGCGGCGGCGTGCGTGGCGCATTATCTGCTCCTGCTGCGGCAGGCGGGGGCGGAGGACGGCGTTGCAAGCTTTAAAGCGGGGGATATTACCATCAAAAAGCAGGAACTCACACAGCGCCTTGCGCTTGCGCAGCGCCTGCGTGACGACGCCCTTGCCGAGGTTTCCGGGCTGCTGCGCGACACGGGCTTTGCGGCGCTTAGCACGGCGTTTTCGCCGGGAGGCGCGCAATGAAGGAGATGGACGAGATTTTTAGCCGCTTTGGGCGCCAATTGCACCTTTGCCTGCCTGACGGTTGGCGGACGGCGCAGTTCGGCGCGTTTTTGCAGCCGCTGCGCTATAAAAACAAGATGTATCTGGGTGGGGTGAACACCCGCATCGGCTTTAACCGCGAGGGCTATTTTCTCTATCTGGGCCCGCCGGAGCACGATCTGACGCAGCTTGGGCGGGAGATGTGGATCCAGTGCGGGCAGGAAAAATACACCGTTGACCGCGCGGAAAAGGTATATTGCGGCGACGCGCCCAGCCACATCTGGGCGATTGTGCGCAGCATGGTGGGGGAGGAGAACGCATGAGCGCCATCAGCGCGATGCCGGGCGCCGTCACCGCCTGGCTGAAGGAACAGCCGACCCTAGCGGGCATCGGCTTTTTGACGGAATTCCCTGCGGCAAACAAGGCGGTGCCGCTGCGCAGCCCGCTGGTTGCCGTCGGGCTTGACCGCGTGGAAATCGTTGACAAATTTGTCGCGAACGACGACGGCGTGCTTGAACGCCAGGAATATTGCCGCACGGCGAGCCTGCGCCTGCGCTTGGGGATCCACGTGCCCTTCAGCGCCGGTGGCGACCGCTGCCACGAAATCTTCGCAAGCGTGCTGGATCTGCTCAGCTTTGCAAGCGACCTCAACCTCCGGCAATCCGGCTGTGAGGACATCACCGCCCACCGGGATACGGACGCCTTCGTTTTGGAGGCCTGGGCGGATGTGCTGGCGGATTTTTGCCCTGCGGAAAGCACGGGGCTGACGCTTGGCTCCTTCCTTTCCAAGGAGCTGCTTTGCGGCAGCCACATCCGCGACGAAGCGCTGCACCTGAGCCCTGCGGAAAAAAGCTGGCTGGAGGAGCCA
>JAISQZ010000218.1 GCA_031273905.1 Oscillospiraceae bacterium
GAGGGGCTACAGCCGCTGACGTTGGTGTCGCCGCTATGGCATAAATGTTGAACATCCCATGCAATGGCGCGACCTGCGTGAGGAGGACGATGGTCAAGAATACCGACAGAGTGCGCAAAAAAAACTTTTTCATAGAGACAACTCCTTTAACCTACTTGATTGTGTATATTTTTCACGTATGTAAATAAAGGAAATAAACTCCTTTATATCATTATAAAAGATTGATGGTACTTGTCAAGATTTCAATGAATTTTTTGTAAATTCTAATCGTCTTTTATGTCACGGCTGCCGCATTAACTTTTGTGCCTTCATAAATAAATTCAACCGCGCGAAGCGAGTAAAATCGCGGCATTGATCCGTTCCCTCGCGGTAAGCAGCCAAGCCTCACTGTGGGGATATTCTTTGAAGGTCAGCGGTGTTTCCAGACCCTCCTCCAAGACCGCAAGCGTTGCATCATAGCCGGTCAGTTCCTCCAAACGCTGTAAGGCGCGCTGATCCTGCAAGGCTTCGTAAAACACCCGCAGGCGCAGGGAAAGCAGCGCTACACCATCGGCGCCGGGATAGACCTGGAACGCATCACCCGAAGGAAAACTGCCCCCCGCATCCGTTTCGGTGAAGGGATCCAGCGCCCGCGTGGAAAACCGCGCGTACCAAAAATTGAAGCCCCAATGCAAAAAGCCAGTGCAGCGGTATTTCCAAAGCTGGAAGCCCAATACGCGGTTGCGCAGGGAGGGCATGGCAAAAAAACGGTTTGAAACATAGTCCTTGTGCTGCCCGCAGCAGTAATAGGTCCAAAGCTGAGAAACCTCTCCCACAAAAGCTTCGATATGGCTGTTTGCCGGAACGGGGCATTCCACCAATCCGGTTTTGTAGATTGCAAGGCTTGAAAGTGCGTCGAGCGTCGGCAATCCCGGAAAGATTCTGCGCAGCAATGCGCAGCGCCGGGCATAAACCTCCAAGTCTTCCTCGGAAGGTTCATCAGAAACATGCAAATAGCAAAGCTCCTTTACCCCCGCCTGCTCCAAAAAGGGCAGCAGAGCTGCGGCAAGCTGCGTTAAAAAGTCTGTGTAATCCTCGCTGTCCGCATCGGTTTCCCAACCAAAAAGGCGGCAGGGCTTGCCCTCCACGGTCGCCATGATTTTCGGCGCAAACCTCGCCCCCCATTGGGTGAAAAGCGGCGAAAGCTCAAAGCGTTCAATGCCGCAGGCGCGGCATAGCCGAAACCAGCGATCCAGCCTTGAAAAATCGAAATAATATTTATTATTCTTGCGCGAAACCGCGCAAAGCTGCACGGTTGGGCGTTCGCCGCCCACGGCGGTATCCAGCGGCGGAGTAAACAGCGGCGTGAGGAGCAGGTTGATTCCCTGCTCCGCCGCGCAGCGAATGTAGCGCTCCAGAATCGCCCAATGCGCTTCGCTAAACACCGGCACATCGTAATAGGTTGCCAGGCAATCAGCATGAAACCAGTGCGTACAAAGAAGCGTTTGTTTTGGCAGCCGACTGGGAATCTGTGTGAACCGGAACGCCGCCGTTGCACTTTCGCCGTTTTTTTCATTGCGCAGGGTGACGCGCACGGTCAGCGGACCTTCCAACAGCTCTTCAACACAGAGCGTTACCCAAAGGCTGCGCCACACCCCTGCGGGAACCTCGCAGGGAGCGTCCGCCGGACGCAGGAGATCGGGATAATACCCCGGCGTTCTGCGCAAAAAATAATCGTCGCTATCCGTGAAGCAGGGCAGGGAGGAAGGCACCTCTTCTACCCAGAAGCACTGGCAATCGGGTGCGCCGCTGCCGGAAAGCATGGCGCTCACACGCGCGTCCCCATCGGAACAAAACGCAAGCTGGAAGGATGCGCGCTCCCCCAGCAGGACGCTTGCGCCCAAAAAACCCTCACATCTTGGCGCTTCGTCGGAAAAAATCTTTTCCAATGAGCTGCATTGACGGGTATGTATCATGCAGAATCCCCCTGACCGCTATTTTTTATGTAAGAACCTGTATTTGCAGAATGGAAGGACGGATTTTGTGAAAAATTTTTTCGCAAAGCAAGGGAAACGTACATTTCTGCCGGTGAATACGGGTTCTGCGTGCGCCACCCCGGAAACGGCGTTCCCCCTGCGCTATCCCCTTCGTGCCACAGCAAAGCCCCGCTGGGAATCCGTGCGCAGGGGCAGCAGCGTCAATTCGTCATAGATGCCCTCCAGCCGGAATCCCGCGCGGCGCAGCATCCTCTCCAGCGCGGCGGGTGCGTAAACACGCTGCGCAAAGGCCTCTTGCGAACGACGATAGCCCTCCCCTTCCCGCGTGAACAAATCCATATGGATCTCTGTTTGCCGTTCCTCCGGCAGCCAGCTATTCTGCCAAACGCAAAAAGCGCCCGCCGCTTCATTTTCATAGACAAAGGTGTTGTTGGCAAGGATTTTTTCCTGCTTATATTGCGTATTGAAATCAAAGAGAAATACGCCGCCCGGCTCCAAAAAGAGCGAAAGCCGCTTGAAAAAGCGCTGGAGCTTCGCCGGCTGCGTGATGTGGTTGATGCTATCCGTCAGGCATACGGCGGCTTTTGCCGTGCCATAGAGATCAAGCTCTTCTAGGCTCTGGCAAAGCAGCAGCGGCGGCGCAATGTTCTTTTGCTCCGCCTTTTCCAGCGCAACGGCAAGCATTTCCAGGCTTCGATCCACACCGATCACATCGTAGCCGCGCTCAAGCAAGGCATAACAGTAATTGCCCGTGCCGCAGGCAAGATCAAGCACTAGGCAGCCCTGCGGCACCTGGGCATTGGAAAGAAGCGTGCAGAGATAATCCGCACGCTTTTCGTATTCCATGTTTTTTGTGAAGCAGTCGTAATACCGCGCCAGCGCGGAATAGACCTCGTTCATTCGCCAGCCACTGCGTTCTCTCCTTCCCCGCCGCCGCTGCTCCAGTTGCGCGGAATGCGGGAAAATATTTTTTCGTAGCCGTCGCTGCCGTAAATCAGGGAGCGATTGACACGGCTGATGGTTGCGGTGGAAGCGCCGGTTTCCTTTACGATATCGCTATAGACCCGTTTTTCGCTGAGCATTTTCGCCACGACAATGCGCTGTGAAATCGCCTTAAGCTCCTGCACGGTGCAAAGATCTTCAAAAAAATCGTAGCACTCCTCCAAGTTTTCCAACGCCAAAATCGCATGGAACAAAAATTCCACACTTGAACCCCGAATGCTGTCGTTCACAGAACTCTCCTCCTACTATCCTTTTCACTTCTTTCCCCTCAAAGGGAAGGCTTACTTGCTCATTGTAGCACATAAGCACATCGATGTAAATAGGGAAGCGCTGGTAACGAACCTGATCCGCAGATTTTTTCGCCGGTTTCTAATTATTTCCCATCTCCCAAAGCTGGCTTGGGAGTAGATGGCAGGTAATTTCCATATTTTCCCATAAGCATCCGCGCACACCGGCCTGCCTTTAAAAAATATCCTTATGCCCAACAAGCGCAACGCCCGCCTGCCGGAGTATTTCGGCCGCGCGCACATTGTCCTGCACACGCAGCAAAACAAAGGCGCCCCCCGCCTGTGGGGTAACGAAGGCGTAGGTGTATTCAATATTGATCCCCGCGTCGCTGAGCACTTGGATCGCCTTGACGGAGCTGCCCGGCGCGTTGCCGATGAGAATGCCAAGCACCTCGGTTTTTTTAGCGGTGAAGCCCTTTTCCTTGAGCGCCGCGACGGCGGCATCCGGATTGTGAACAATCATCCGCAGGATGCCGAAGTCAGCTTTTTCCGCAACCGAAAAAGCCCGGATGTCCTGCCCTCGTGCAGCGAGGAACGTGAGAGTTTCCGCTAGGCGTCCAGGGCGGTTTTCGATAAAAACCGAAATTTGTTCGATGAACATTGCCTTGTCCTCCATTCAAGCGTTTAAGAAGCGTACTTAAAAATCTGTTGCCGGGTTGAATATAACCCCCCTGCCCCCTTCGTCGCTGAAGCGGCTAGGGCGCCTTCATCTGAAATCCCGCGTGAGTTAATCCACCAGTTTGCGCCTGTCCACCACGCGCATCGCCTTCCCCTCAGAACGCGGCAGGGAGCGGGGATCCACCAAACGGATATCCGCTGAAACGCCCAAGGTGGAAAGCATTGCGTTTTTAAGCCGCGCCTGCGCCGTCTCAATGAAGGCGACGGAATCCGAGAACATCGCGTCTGAAAGCTCCACCAGCACAGTCATCACATCCAAGCTATCCTGCCGATCCACTACGATCTGATAATTGGGTTCAAGCCCCTGTTCTAAAATGACATGCTCCACCTGGCTTGGGAACACATTCACGCCCCGGATGATCAGCATATCGTCCGTGCGCCCGCGCGGCTTGAGCATACGCACCAGTGTTCTGCCACAGCCGCAGGGTTCATGCACCAGGGCGGAAATATCCCGTGTGCGGTAACGCACCAGGGGCAGCGCTTCCTTGCCGATGCAGGTGAACACCAGCTCACCGAATTCACCATCGGGCAGCGGTTTCAGGGTTTCGGGGTCAATGACCTCCGGATAGAAATAGTCCTCGCAGATGTGCATCCCGTGGAATTCCTTGCAGTCATAGGAGACACCGGGCCCCGCAATTTCGGAAAGCCCGTAGATGTCATGCGCCTTGATATCCAGCAGCCGCTCAATTTTCCTGCGCATGTTTTCCGTCCACGGCTCCGCGCCGAACAGACCGCCGCGCACTGCCAGCGTTTTGGGATCAATCCCCATTTGCGCCACCGTTTCACCGATGAACATGGCGTAGGAGGGCGTGCAGCAAAGGAAGTTGGAACCAAAATCCTGCAAAATCTGCACCTGCCGCTTCGTGTTGCCGGAAGAGACAGGGATCGCCGTTGCGCCCAGCAACTCCGCGCCGTAGTGCAGCCCCAAGCCGCCGGTGAACAAGCCGTAACCATAGGAAACGTGGATGTAGTCCTCTTTCGTCGCGCCGGCGGCAACCAGCGCACGCGCGGCGCCCTCCGCCCAGTGCAGAACATCCTCCTGTGTGTAGCCCACCACGGTTTGCTTGCCCGTGGTGCCTGAGGAGGCGTGGATGCGCACAAGCTTTTCCCGCGGGACAGCAAACAGGCCAAAGGGATAGGTGTCGCGCAAATCCTGCTTTTCCGTGAAGGGCAGCTTGGTGATATCCGCAATGGAATGAATGTCGCCGGGCAGCAAGCCGGCTGCGTCGAACTGCCGCCGGTAAAACGGCACATTCCTGTAGCAGTTTTCCACCATCCTGATCAGGCGTGCGCTTTGCACGGCATGAAGGTAATCGCGGGTTGCGGTTTCAATTTCCGGCTGAAAATAACTTCCCATAAGAGCATCCTTTCCGGTGGTTAATTTGCTGCTACGCTCTGTCCCCGGTATCCCATCTCAAACGCCCTGCGGTTCATCGCGGCAAATTGCGGCTTGACGGTGCGGCTGACTGCGTCCTGCCAAATCTCTTCGCCGAATTCCATTTGCCGCGCCAAGGCACCAAGCAAAACAACGTTGACCGCCTTAACGCTGCCCGCCTGCTCCGCCAGTGCCAAGGCATCCAGCGTCAGCAGGTCAACGCCCGCGCCTTCCAGCAAGGCAAGCAGGTCTTCCGGGTATTCTGCGACTCCGGTGATCACCGGCATGGGGTTCATCCGCTGCGTGTTGGTGATCAGCTTGCCGCCGAGCTTCAGATAGGGCAGCCAGCGCACGGCTTCCAATTGCTCAAAGGCAAGGATGACATCCGCTTCGCCTTTGTCGATGATCGGGGAAGCGACCGCGCTGCCGTATTTAACATAAGTTACCACGGAACCGCCGCGCTGGCTCATGCCGTGAACCTCGCTCACCTTTACGTCATAGCCCTGCGAAAGCAACACTTCGCCAAGAATCCTGCTGGCAAGCAGAGTCCCCTGCCCGCCCACGCCGACGATCATGATATTTTTTTGAAAGCTCATTGCGCCAGCCCCCCTTTGATCGCGCTGAAACGGCAAAGCTGCGCACACACGCCGCAGCCCACGCACTGCGCTGCGTCAATCGCCGCCTTGTTTCCCTGGAAGCTTAGCGCAGGGCAGCCAATGCGCATGCATTGCTTGCAGCCTGTGCAAGCGGAAGCGTCCGCAACAAGCGCGGGTTTTGTTTTCACATATTTGAGCAACACGCAGGGTCGCCGGGAAATAATGACCGAGGGTTTTTCCGCCGCAAGCGCTTCGCGCAGCGCATCCTCCGTCGCTTGCAAATCATAGGGATCCACCACTGTTACACGGCTGATGCCCACCGCCTCGCAGACCTTTTCCAGGCTGACGGCGGCGGTTGGATCGCCCTTGATGGTTAAACCGGTGGTTGGGTTCTGCTGATGCCCTGTCATGCCGGTGATGGAATTATCCAGAATCACCACAACGGAATTGCTTTTGTTATAGGCGATATTGATCAGTCCCGTAATGCCGGAGTGCATGAAGGTGGAATCGCCGATCACCGCAACGGAATTCTTCGCGTTTTGCGGGTTTGCCTTGTTGCGCCCATGCAGCGCGGAAACGGAAGCGCCCATGCAGATGCAGGTATCCATCATTTGCAGCGGTGCCAGTGCGCCAAGCGTGTAACAGCCGATATCCCCGCTGACGAAAACCTTCCGCTTTTTCAGCGCGAAAAACAGCCCTCTGTGCGGACAGCCCGGGCAAAGCACCGGAGGGCGCCCCGGTATCGGCACTTCTAGGGCTTTGGCAGGCAGCGCCTCACCCAAGATTGCTTTTCGCAGAAGGGATTGCGAAAGCTCACCCACCAGCGGCAGCCGGTCTTTTCCGTGCACGCGCAATCCCAAGGCTCTGCAGTGCTGTTCGATGTAATCATCCAGATCCTCCGCCACGAAGACTTCACCGCATTGGGCGCAGAATTCTTTGAGCAGCGCATCCGGCAACGGATAAACGCAGCCGAGCTTCAAATAGGAAGCGTTCTCGCGCAGAGCCTCCTTGGCGTACTGATAATTGATCCCGGCGCAAATCACGCCGATTTTTTTGCTGTGGTATTCCGCGCGGTTGATTCCGGCGCTGTTCGCCCAAGTGCGCTGCGCCTCAATGCGCTGTTCCACCAGCACATGCCGCTTTTGTGCCATTGCGGGCATCATCACATATTTGCCCGAATCCTTCCGGTAGGGTTTTTCCTCCGCAGAAACGCGTTGCTCCGGCTCCACCAGGCTCCTGGAATGCGAAACGCGGGTGCTCAGGCGCAGCAGCACGGGCGTATCAAATTGCTCCGATAACAAAAACCCCAGCTTCATAAAATCGCGGCATTCGGCGGAATCAGCGGGTTCAAGCATCAGGATTTTTGCCGCACGGGCATAGTGCCGGGAATCCTGCTCGTTTTGCGAGGAATGCATCCCGGGATCATCCGCCACGGCAATCACCAAACCTGCGTTAACACCGGTATAGGAGGCGGTGAAAAGCGGATCGGCGGCAACATTGAGCCCCACATGCTTCATCCCGCAAAAGGAACGCGCCCCCGCAATGGAAGCGCCTAACGCCGCTTCCAGCGCAACCTTTTCGTTGGGCGCCCACTCGCATTCGATTTCCTCAAATTTTGCCGCTTCCTCCGTGATCTCAGTGCTCGGCGTACCGGGATAACTGGAAGCAAACCGGCAGCCCGCCTCATAAAGACCACGCGCCGCCGCCTCATTGCCCAAAAGCAAAGCCTTGCTCATTTGTTTTTCTCCTGCTCATGCAATAATTTTGCCAACTCGTCCATGAAGGCGTGGATGTCCTTGAATTCGCGGTAAACGGATGCAAAGCGCACGTAAGAAACCTCATCCAAACGCTTGAGGTGTGCCATCGCAAGCTCGCCAATGTGCGCGCTCGGCACTTCGCGATCCATGGAATTTTGGAGCTGCTGCTCAATTTCATCCACAACGCATTCCAGATCATCCACAGAAACGGGACGTTTTTCGCAGGCACGGCGCAACCCGTTGAACAGCTTGAGCCGGTCAAAGCTTTCGCGCGTTTTGTCGCGCTTCACAACCAGCAGCGGCACATTTTCGATGATCTCGTATGTTGTAAACCGCTTGTGGCAATCCATGCATTCCCTGCGCCTGCGGATGCGCTCGCTGTAATCCGTCGGGCGGGAATCAATCACCTTGCTTTCCTCGCAGGTGCAATAGGGGCATTTCATCTGGGCTTACCCTCCTCGTTAGCGTTGTTTCTGCGCCTTGAGTTCCTCAAGCAGCGCGGCATAGCTGGCGTGGCGGGAAGCGGGAATTGCCCCCTCCGCCATCGCCTGTAAAATCCGACAGCCCTTGTCCTTGGTGTGGCTGCAAGTGGAAAAGCGGCATTCCCCTAAAAAGGGAAGAAATTCGCGGAAGGCAAAGGGCAGATTTTCTGCGGTCAGTGCGCCTTGCGCGGCGATATCCAATGCGGAAAATCCGGGCGTATCCGCCACAAGACCTCCTGCAACGTCAAAAAGCGACACCTGGCGCGTGGTATGCCTGCCGCGGCCGAGCTTTTGGCTGATCTCCCCGGTGGATAACGAAAGCCCCGGCGCCAAACGATTGAGCAATGTGGATTTACCCGCCCCGCTGTTGCCGCAAAAGGCGCTGAGCTTATCCCGGAACAGCGCACGGAGTTCATCTATGCCCGCCTCGCTTTCCGAGGAAAGCGAAAAAGAGGTGAAGCCACTCGCGCGGTAGCGTGCGGCAAGCGCCGCGCCATCGCAAAGATCCGCTTTGGTAAAGACCGGAACCGGTTCGATACCGGAAAGCTCCGCCGCCGCAATCAGCAGATCCAGCAGACGCAGATTTACGCGCGGTTCCACTGTGGAGCAGATCAAAAAAAGCTGATCCAGGTTCGCCAGCGGCGGACGCGTCAGCGCATTTTTGCGCGGCAGAACTTCCGCAATGAAGCCGCTGCCATCCCCTTGCGCTTCCACCAGAACCAAGTCGCCGACCAGCGGCGAAATCCCTTCCCTGCGAAAACGTCCGCGCGCCCGGCAAACAAAGCCGCCCTGTGCTGTTTTAATGGTGTAATCACCGCCGCAAAGGGAAAAGATACGTCCTTCAAAGCATTGTGTCATGCTTATTTGATCACCGTGATGGTGATGGGAGTTTCCGCCGGGTAGCGGCGCTGCGCACTGGGGCTCATCCCGGAAACCTGCCCGCTGGAATAGAGGATGGAAAGCGACAAGCTCGGCTCACGTTCCTCCACCTCAATATTGGTAAAGCCCGCGTCTTGCAAAAGGGTGAGCGCGTCTTCGCGTGTCTTGCCCAGAACGTTTGGCAGCAGGATGCCAGGGCTCTCTGTTGGCGTCAGATTATCCTGCACGTTGCTAAGCGCCGGCGGGGTTTTAGTGAAATCAACGGTAGCGGAATAGACGTGGCCGTCGTCCAGCGTGATTTGCAGGGATTGCCCGCTGCCTGCCCCTTCAAGTGTGATCGTGTGGCTGCTGCCGTTGAGCAAAAGGGTCGCCTCCTGCTGCTTGACGTTGTTAAGATAGACCTTGAGCGTGCCCTCTCCGCCCCGGTTGGGCAGATTGAGGGTCAGGCTGAGCGTGCTTGTGGGCAGCTGACCTGAGCTGATTCGCACACGGATTTTGGTCCCCTTGGATATCTTTTCCTTGGGTTCAACGCTCTGCCAAGTAACCTTGCCCTTTTCCTCCGTGCTTGCTTCCTCCGGCGTACTGCTTTCGTCCAGCACCAACCCCACAGATTCAAGCATTTCCTTTGCCCTTGCCAACTCCCAGCCCAAAAGGGAGGGAACCTCCACCTGGTTTTTCGGATCTTCCGCAACGGCAATGAAAACCTTCACCGGCTTGCCCGTATCCAGTCGCTCCCCTTCCGGCGGTTCCGTGCGGATCACCTTGCCCTCTTCCACCTCCAGATTGACCTCATTGATGGGGACAAAAAGGAAGTGGGCGTTTTCGATTGCCGCCTCCGCGTCATTGATGGACATCCCCACCACGCGCGGCACCGTGTCGTCGGCAAGCTTGGCAACATAGAGCGTCAGCTTCACCTTACCGTTTTCATCGGGCTTTTGGCGGGAGCCGCTTGTTGGCTCCTGCTTGAAGATATAACCGGGTTCCGCCGCAGAGCTACTCTCTTCCACAACGTTAATGGTATATTTCGCGTCGTATTCCTGCGACTTTTCCAAGATATCCGCGTATTTTTTCCCCAAAAAATTATCAACAACAACGCTGTTGCTGTTTGTTTGCAAATTAAAAATCAAAAACGCAACCACCGCCACGAGAACCAGAACGCCCAGCACAATGCCGATCATCCGCGGCACAAGCTTGCTGCGGGTCTCGTCCTCCTCCTCAACTGCGGGCACACGCTGCGCGGGCACCGGCTGGCGCAAGGAGGCGCGCTGGCGATCCACCGGGGAAACATATTTTGTCGGCTCTCGATCCACATAATAGGCGTACTCAAAGCGGATCAGAGGGTTGCGCTTGAACTCCTCCAGGTCAAGCAGCATCTCCGCCGCAGACTGATAACGCTCCGCCGGATCCTTTTGCATGGCGTGGATGGTAATCTGTTCAAGCCCCAAGGGAATGGCATCGTTGATCTCGCGTGGGCGCCGCGGCTCTGACTGCAATTGCATGATTGCAACGGACACCGTGGAATCCGACTGGAAGGGCAGCTCGCCTGTAAGCATTTCATAGAGCACCACGCCGATGGAATAGATATCCGCCTTTTCATCGGTGAAATCGCCGCGGGCCTGCTCCGGGCTGATATAATGCACGGAACCGATGGCATTTTCGCTCATCGTGCGCGTCTCGCTGCGGCTGAAACGCGCAATGCCAAAATCCGTCACCTTGATGTTGCCGCTGTGCAGCAGCATAATATTTTGCGGCTTGATGTCGCGGTGCACCACGCCGCGGTCGTGCGCATGCTGGAGCGCACGCAAAATCTGCGTGAGAAAATGCACCGCCTCCTTCCATGGAATCACGCGGCGCTGTTCAATATATTCCTTGAGGGTAACGCCCTCCACATATTCCATGAC
>JAISQZ010000231.1 GCA_031273905.1 Oscillospiraceae bacterium
TCCAAGGTATCCGCATAACGCAGACTGTTCACACCCGCTGCGGTTACGGTGGCGTGTTGGGCTGCGCCGATCACGCTGCGGTCATAGTACACATTGGTATCCACCTCAAAATAGAGCAGCTTCGTCAGGAAATCGGAGAGAAGCTCCTTGCTTGTGTCGAAGCTGTTCATGGCATCGACGTCGCTAAGAAAAGTATCCACATAATATTGATAGCGCTCCGGGATGGTATCCCCCGCAAGCTCAATCAGGGTGTAATTGAGCGTTTCATAGAGGGAGTCAACCGCTTCGTCGTTCTCGCCATAGGTTTCTGGAACGTAGACGTAGGGCAGCACCATATTGACGATCGTGCGCGCAAGGGAACCGACAAAGGCCGTCGGCTCGTCATACTTCGTCGCGTAGTAATCCGGCAGGGTTTCGTTGGGGAAAATATCCTCGCCGAAAAGGGTCAGCACCGCCTTGCCGATGGTGCAGATGTTGTTGACCAGGTTTGCCTCGTTGTCATTCGCCGCCGTGGTGGAAACCCACGTCACGTTCTTTCCCACATCCGCGCCAACCTGAGCAAGATCAAAGAAGGCTCCAACGAACAGCCCCGCGATATAGTTGAGCCGGGTGATGATCGTATCATTCGCGCCGATATTAAACTGCGCCCAAGTCGGATAAGTGATTGTGGACTTCAAATACTTGTCGAAGCCGTATTGCGCCGCAACGTCCTGAATTAAGGGCGTCACCTGCACCTCCAGCATAGGCAGGAGGATTTTGCTGTAGACACGCGGCAGAACCGTTTCAATGATGCCGTACATCGAATTCGTCCTGATGTCGATGCCCGCCGTCAGCTCGCTGATCGAAAATTCGTTCCCCAGCGCGTCCGTGAGCGTCATCCCGGCCAAAAGACCATTCTCTCCCAGCAACCCCTGCACCATGTCGTCCAGGTTCAGGTCGTCCGCCGACGGCTCCTGATCAGGGTAAAGCATCCCGTAGACCATTTCCAGCAGCGTGCCCTTCAGATCGGTCAAATCAATCGTACTGCCCAGCAGCGGCTTGACAATGCCCCAAACTGTTGCACCCAAATCAGCTTGCAAGGCATTGCCTCCGGCAAGCACGTCATTCACCAGCTTGCCAAGGATGCCCGGATTGCTTGCAGTCGCTACGCCGCTCGAGGTGCGCTGGGGATCCTCCAGGATATCCAGGATCGCCTGCAGAATCTTTGTATCCGCATCGTCGCCGTCTGCGCGCGAAAGCGTCGCGCTGTTTAGATCGCTAGGGGCTTTGCGGACATAACTCAGATTCAGGTTACCATTATTGCCGAAAATCGGGAGCAACGAGCCGACCGTGCCGCCTAACCCCTTCCAAATGGTATTCAGGCTGTTCAGCGCGTCATCTACAGAGGTCAGATCCAACTTATACCCTTGCCCCAAGCCGGGGAGAAAGCTGCCAAGGAGCTCTCCAATGTCAAGCACTGTACCGCCCGACTTGAGCATGTCGTCAAGCACGTCGACGATCAGCGTGGAATACTGGTTGGTACTCAGTACGATCTTCGCCGTTTCGTCATAGTTGTTGTCCGCCACGTTGCTTGAAACCCCGTTCGCGCTTGTGGAAAACACAAGCACGGACATAAGCATCACAAATGCCATCAAAAAAGCCAGAAAACGTTTCGTTTGTTTCAAAACACTTACACCTCCACTGTATTTACTGAAATAGACACCCTCGCAGCGCCGGACAGCGCATCCGGAGCTATGTTCACTGGTGTGCGCCGTTCAAAGCCGCTTCGCCGACCGCGCACCGCGCCGGACAAGCCCCTGCCTTTTCTCCGCATACCTCCCCTTCCGTGTCCGCCGTCACGCGGACGCTTTCCTTAAAAGAACTCGGTTAATGCAACAAAATCAAACCATACAAACGCCCTCATGCGGAGGAAGTGCGCGGGGCGGCGCTTTTCGCCGCGAAACACGGCAAAACACCCCTTGCCCCCATTCCCCCGATGTTCATAATCAAATATACACTTCAACGCCACGTTTGTCAATGGAATTTGTTGCAGGAAATGTGATTTGTACGTATTGCCCAAATAATTCCACTTCATTTTGGTGAAAATACCGATGCAAAACCCCGTGCGGAAGCACTCCGCACGGGATCCCGGTGATATTCATTTCCGGTGCAGCTGTGCGCAGATGACCGTCAGGTCGTCCTCCCGGCTTTCGCGCCGCCTGGTCACCGCCAAACCCGCCAGGTGCTCCGCAAGCGCCTGCATATCCCCCGCGCCCTCCGGCCAAGTCTCCAGCGCCTCGCAGAACCAGCCGCCCGCATCGCTGACCGTGCCGTCGGAAACCAGCACGACGATATCCCCCTCCCTGAGGCTTGCCGTCTCCTGCGCTGGGCGGATCTCCGAAAGGATCCCGGCGGGCAGGGCGGGCAGTTCCACCTTGGCGGCCTTGCCGCCGCGCCGCAGGAAGGAAAGCGCGGCGCCCGCCTTGCAAAATTCCACCGATCCATTGTATAAGTTGATCCGCGCGGCATCCAGCGTGGCAAGGCTTTCCTCGCAGCTTTTCACCAGCAGCGCCGCGTTTGCCATGCGCATCGCGCAGGGGAATTGCAGGCCGCCGCGCACAAGGGAGCTGAAGATTTCCGCCGCCAGGGCGGCGTCCACCGCCGCGCGCCCGCCCGTCCCCATGCCGTCGCTGAGCACCAGCAGCTCCCTTCCCTGCCCATCCCCAAAGCAATCAAAGTAGTCGCCGCAGTAATCCGAAGCGCTTGAGCTCATCTGCACCGCGCCCAAGGTGATGCGGAAGCCTGTCCGCTGCGGGAAGGTGAGAACGCTTTCGCAGCCGTCATTTTCGGAGGGTTCCAGCACAGGCGGATCAAATGCGGCGCCCACCGCCCGGCTGACCGCCCGCGCCATCGCTTCCCGCGGCGGGATATCCTCCGGCAGACGCGCGGCGGCAGTCAAAACCAGCGCACCCGCCGGATTGCGCAGGCAACTGACCGCCCGCACACGCAGTCCAAGCGCCTCCAGCGCCCGCGCCGCCGCCTGCGCGGCCTCCGGCACGAAGCTGTCCTCTTCGTGTAACTGCTCACGCAGATCATCAAGCAATTGCGCCAGAGCCTCAAACTGCTCCGCCGCCGCCTGGCGCAGCTGCGCCTCCTTTTGATGGCAATCCGCCCGCACCGCGTAGCCGCAATAGGCGCGACCGAGGCATTCGCCCAGGGCTTGTGCGCTGCGGCAGGGCGCCGCAAGCCCGCTTTTCCTGCGCAGGCGCTCCACCTGCTCCGCCGAAAGACCGGTATCCGCACGCAGCAGCTCCAGCGCCTGCGCGAAAAACGCGGCGGATTCCTCCCGCTGCGTCTTCCAGCATACGGCATATTCCGCGCAGCCCTCGCAAACACTCTGCTGCGCCCACGCCAGCACACTCTGTTCCAGCGGCGCGTGCAGCCTTGCCAGCCCCGCCGCCACCTCCTCCACATAGCCGGAAACCTTGCGCAGCGCCTGCGCTGTTTGCACCAGGCGCAGGGAAGCCTCCTTCGGCGCGGGCTTCCCCGGTTCCAAAAGCCCGCCCACGTATTCCTGTAAGCGATCCCAGCTCCTAGCAGGCACCGCAAGGAAGCAAACCACCGCCAGCAGGCTTTCCAAAACAAAAATCGCCGCGGGTGCCGCGTCCTCCCGCGCGGCGGCCTGAAAAACCGCAAACATCGCGCAGACCAGCGAATAACCCAGCGCCGCCGTGATGCTCCTCCAAGGCTTTTCCGCCGGCCTTGCCAACAGCCCGTGATCCGCAAACAAGCCCGCAAGCAGCCCGCCCAGCGCGTAGACAGCCGCATAAGAGGGATCGCCGCCCGCAAAGGTCATTGCCGCGCCAACGCACGCGCCCGCCAGCGCACCCCCGCTTTCGCGCCAGCAGACGGCAGCGGCCAGCACCGCCAGCACGCCCAGCGTCCGCGCGGGAACAAAGGGTCCCAGCCGGATCCCGCCCAGCGCCGCCAGCAGCATGGAAAGGCAAAGCAAAACGGCGGTGCGCTCCCGGGAAGAAAGCCGGAGCTGCCGCCGTTTATTTTCCTGTTCACAAAGGGAAAAGCAGTGAATGCCGCGCAGCGTGCTGATAAAATAGGCGCTCCCACCGCTGAGCGCACTTGCCGCCAGCAAAAAAGGCAGTTCTGCCGCTGCCCCGCCGGCGGAAAACAAGCTCACCAGCCCCGCTGCGGCAGCGCATATTCCCGCCAAAAAAGGTGCCGCAAGGCTGCGCCGCAGCCGTAGGCGGGCGGACGCAAGGTTGCCAAGTCCCGCCGCAGCCGTTGCCGCCATCACGGCGATGTTTTGCGGGAAGGGCAAAAACAGCAGACTGCCCACCGCGGTGCCAAACACCTGCATCCCCAGCGTCTTCACGGCGCCGGCGGCGGCGAGCGCAACCGCAAAGGGTGCGCCGGCCCGGAACAGCCCGCCCGCAAACTGCGATTGCGCCAGCGCCATCCCCAGCAGGCAGCCTGCCGATTGCTCCAATACAAAAAGCGCCGCCCTGCGCAGCTTTTTTCCGTCCAGTGCAATCTGCTGCAGCGCTTGTGGGCGCTGCGCCTTGCTTTGTGCCATATGATTCCATCCCCTTTAGTCTAGTAACTTGCAATGAGTATATTTGATGGAGTCAGTGAATTTTGTCAATGCAGGAAAACTTGCCCAAAAATCGTGAAAGCCCAATGCTTCGGCTTTTTTCTTGCTCTGCGCACGCCTTTGCGCGTCACCGCCCCCGCGCCGCCTCCTGTCCCCCGAGCTTGCTCACCCGGAAATATTCCTCCAACAGCCGCCAATTTTGCGGGAAGGGATAATTGACCGTCCAGTAGCTGACACCGCCCAGTCCGTATTCCCGCACCAGCTCCAGCTTCCGAAAAATGCTGCGCGCGTCCTCAAACCACACCACATGCGCCTTGCCGCCGTCGTCGGTGTAATTGAACCACGGCGTCTGCGCGGTTTCGTCATAATTGATGTCCGCGCGGCGCTGCGCCGCCAATTCCACCGCCGCCGGATTTTGCACCACCCTTGCGCGGCTGCCCTGCGCGAAGGGCAGCGTCCAATCGTAGCCGTAATTGGGGATGCCCAACGAAATCTTTTTGGGCGGAATGCGCCTGACGGCATAATCAAGCACCTTGCGCACCTCGCCGACCGGCGCCACCGCCATGGGCGGGCCGCTCTGGTATCCCCATTCATAGGTCATCAGCGTAACATAGTCGTTGTATTTGCCCTGCGCGGCGTAGTCAAAGCCCTCAAACAGCAATCCGGGCTGATGATCCGCCGCTTTTGGGGCAACGGCTGCCTTGAGGACGAAGTCCTCGTCGTGCATCCAGGCGCGCGCTTTGGCAAGGAAGCAATTATAGCCCTCGCGGGACGCGGCGGGAACATATTCCAGGTCAAGATCCAGCCCTGTGTAGCCCTTTTCCCTCATCATGCCCGCAGCGGCACGCAGCAGCGCCTCCTGCGCCTGCGGGCTGCCCAGCAGCGCCGCCGCCGTCGCGCTTTGGAAACCGCCGTTTTCCTCCAGATTTGCCACCACAAGGTGCGGCTGCGTCCCCGCCGCCTTCGCCTGTGCAATCACCGCCGCATCGTCCTCCATCGGGATAAGGCTGCCGTCGGCCTGAACCAGTGCGCTGAACACACTCAGGAAGGTCAGGTGCGGCAGTGCGGACGCCAGCGTCTGTGCGCGGACGCTGGGATAGGCATAGCCGTTGACGACAATTTCACCCCAGCTGACCTTTGGGATGCGGAGCAGCTGCCCGGGGCGCAGTTGGTTTGGATTTTGTATTTGCGGGT
>JAISQZ010000235.1 GCA_031273905.1 Oscillospiraceae bacterium
TCCACGGCATATTGTGAGCAGGTGGGGACATAACGGCACATTGGCGGGAGCAGAGGGGAGATCCTGCGCTGGTAAAAGCGCAAAAGCCGGAGTAAAATCCTTGAGGGCATTGCACCGGAACCTCCTGCCTTATTCCGGGGCGCGAACCACGCCCAACTGGCGCAACTGCCGGCGCATGACCTCGCGCAGACGGTTGCTCTTGATGAATTTCGTTTTCGCCCGCGCAACAAAGACGAGATCCCAGTTGCCCGCGAAGGGCTCGTCCAATGTGCGAAGAGCCTCGCGGATCACGCGGCGGCAGCGGTTGCGCTCCACCGCATTGCCAAGCTTTTTGCTTGTGGTGATGCCGTATCGGCAGCGCCCCGCTCGGTTTTTGGTGGCATAAACCACCAGCGCCGGCTGCGCCAGGGATTTGCCGCGCCCATAGGCGCGGCGGAAATCCCCGTTGCGCGTGAGTGTCTGCATGAATTTCTTATGCATCAGGTCAATTAATAGCTTAACTGCTTGCGACCCTTGGCGCGGCGGCGGGCAAGCACCTTGCGTCCGTTGCGGTCCGCCATGCGCTTGCGGAAGCCGTGCTCCTTTTTGCGGTGCAGCTTCTTCGGCTGATAGGTACGTTTCATGGCAAGAAAATCCTTTCATTGAAGAGGAGTTGATTATCTCTTGGAGAACTGCGGCGCACGGCGCGCGGCCTTCAGGCCGTACTTTTTACGCTCTTTCATGCGCGGATCGCGGGTAAGGAAGCCCGCCGCCTTGAGCACGGAACGAAGTTCCGGATCATAGAGCAGCAGCGCACGGGAAAGCCCGTGGCGGATGGCCCCCGCCTGCCCGGAAACGCCGCCTCCGTTGACGCGGCAGACGATATCCACCTTGCCTTCAAGCTCGGTCAGGCTGAGCGGCTGGCGGACAAGGAGCTTGAGGGTTTCCAGCCCGAAATAATCATCGATATCGCGGTCGTTGACGGTGATTTTGCCTTCGCCGTGATAAACGCGCACACGCGCGACGGATTTCTTGCGGCGACCGGTTCCGTAAAAAAACGGTACGGAATCATACATATTGCTTCTTCTCCCTTCTTCAAAGCGTCCAGATTTCGGGCTGCTGGGCTTGCTGCTGATGTTCCCCGCCGGCATAAATGCGCAACCGGGTCAGCGATTTGCGCCCGAGCGTGGTGTCCGGCACCATGCCCTTCACCGCCATCTGCATGGCAAGCTCCGGGCGGGTTTTCATCAGGGTGTCGTAGCCGATGGTCTTCAGGTGCCCGATGTAGCCCGTGTGGCGCTGATATTTCTTTTGCTGAAGCTTTTTGCCGGTGAGCACCGCTTTTGCCGCATTGAGGATGATGACGAAATCGCCGCAATCCGCATGGGGCGCGAAGATTGGCTTGTGCTTTCCGCGCAGCAGGGTTGCGGCCTGCGCCGCGATTTTGCCCATCGGCTTGCCCGCCGCATCAAGCACATACCATTTGCGGACGATATCCTCCGCCTTTGGCATAAAGGTAGACATTCCATTTCCCTCCGTTATCTGTTTATCATACCCGGATATCTTAGCACAGAGCGGCCGCGAAGTCAAGGGTTATTTTTTGATTTTTCCATTCACGACCAGATGTTCTCTTCTATCCTCATTTTTTCTCTCGTTTTCTATGTAATATCTCTTTTTTGAAATTGCAATTGATTTTTTTCGCGGTCTCAGGTATAATGGGAACTGTCAAAGAGGAGGCGGTTCCCGTGAATCAACCGCCGGCCTCAATCATTGTGCGTGACAGGCGGAGCAATATGAGAGGAAAAAAAGCATGAAGCACATCATCGTTCTGTATGACGGCATGGCGGATCAGCCAAACGAAGCGTTGGGTGGCAAAACGCCGATGCAGCTTGCGCACAAGCCCCTGTTCGATGCCATGGGGCGCGACGCGGAGGTGGGCATGGTGCAAACGGTCGCAAAAGGGCTCAGGCCCGGCAGCGACGTTGCCAACCTGAGTGTTTTAGGCTATGACCCAAAGGAGTGCTACACCGGGCGTTCGCCGCTGGAGGCGGTGAGCATCGGGGTGCCCATGGGCGAGGAGGATCTGACGCTGCGCTGTAACCTGGTCAGTCTTTCCGGGGAAGCGGATTTTGCAGCGAAAACCATGCTGGATTATTCCGGCGGGGATATTTCCACCCCGGAAGCGGCGCAGTTGATTGCTGCCGTGCAGGCGGACTTGGGCGGCGGGGCGTTCACTTATTATGCCGGCGTGGCGTATCGCCATTGCCTGCTTTGGCGGGGAGCGAAGGAAAAACTGCGCCGCCTGGCGCCGCTCACGCCGCCGCATGATATCACGGATAAGCCCATCGCCGGGCATCTGCCCCAAACGCCGGAATCGCTTGTGCTGCTGCAAATGATGGAACAAAGCGCCGCAGTCCTGAAGGCGCACCCGGTGAATCTGGCAAGGTGCGCGGCGGGTAAGCTGCCCGCAAACGCCATCTGGCTCTGGGGGGAAGGCAGCCGACCGGCGCTGCCTTTGTTCGCGGAGCGCTTCGGCTGCCGGGGCAGCATCATTTCCGCGGTGGATTTGCTCAAGGGGATCGGCATCCTCGCAGGGATGCGCACCCCGGAGGTGGAGGGAGCCACCGCTTATATCGACACGAATTATGAGGGCAAGGCCCGCTGCGCGGTGGAGGAGCTGCAATCCGGCGCGGATTTTGTGTATCTCCACATTGAAGCGACGGATGAATGCGGGCACCGCGGCGAAGCGGAAAACAAGGTTCGCGCCATTGAATTGATTGATGAGAGGGTGCTGCCAATTTTATTGGAGTATCTGGACGGTCAGGAGGACTATGCCCTTATGATTTTGCCGGATCATCCAACGCCGCTTGCGCTCAAAACGCACACGGGCGACGCGGTGCCGTATATGCTGTTCCGCAAATCAATGGCGGGCAGCGGGCGGGGGGTGCCGAGCGTTACGGAGGAAAGCGCCGCCGCAACCGGGCGGTTCATCGCGCACGGACCGGATCTGATAAAACGGTTTATGGCGATATAGGGAAACAACGCGCTCCACGCCAAACGCAAGACCAAACAAATCATGAAACAAGCGAAAACATGTGGAATAAGGACTGTCTTAACTGTTTTTTACCAAAATATCAAAAAGGGGGCTCCCAATGCAACTGCCGCAAACAAAAGAAGAATTCAAGGAACTGCTCGTCGCCCGGCTTTCGCGCTTTTTAGGCGTTGCGCCCAAGGATGCAACCGACGAGCATTATTACACGGCGCTCGCGGGGTTGCTGCGCGATTGCCTTGCCGAACAGCGCGACGCCTTTTTGCAGGAGGCGCAAGCGGCGGGGAGAAAAAAAATATACTACCTGAGCATGGAATTTCTGATGGGGCGCTCGCTCAAAAACACCCTGTTCAACCTCAACCTGACGGCGCTGGCGCAGGAGGCCTTGGCGGACTTTGGCGTCAAGCTGCGCCGGCTTTATGAATGCGAGCCGGATCCCGGGCTTGGCAACGGTGGTCTTGGGCGCTTGGCGGCGTGCTATTTAGATGCCCTTGCCACGCAGGGAATCCCGGCCACAGGCTATTCCATTCTCTATGAGTTCGGCATTTTCCAGCAGAAGATCGTGGACGGCTGGCAGACGGAGATGCCGGATTTCTGGCTGCCCGGCGGAAAAGTCTGGCTGCGGGAGCGTGAGGGGCAGGAACGCAGCATCAGCTTTGAGGGACAATTGGAGGAGCGCTGGGAAGAGGGCTACCACCAAGTAATCACGCGCGGGGCAAAAACGGTCACCGCCGTGCCCTACGACATGATGGTCGCCGGAAAAGATGGCAGGGGCGTAAGCGTCCTGCGGCTTTGGAGCGCAAAAAAGCGCGGAATCAACATGGAATCCTTCATCAAAGGGGACTACTTGGCGTCTGTGGAAGAAAATGCCATGGCGGAAATGATTTCGAAAGGACTTTATCCCACGGATAACCATCCGGAGGGCAAAAGCCTGCGCCTGCGCCAGCAATATTTTCTGGTCTCCGCTTCCGTGCAGGAAATCGTTCTGGATCATCTGCGGCAGTACGGGAACATGGAAAGCTTCCCGGAGCGCGTCGCCATCCATATCAACGATACGCACCCCACTATGGCAATCCCGGAGCTGATGCGTATCCTGCTGGACGACTGCGGTTATGGCTGGGAGGATGCCTGGGGGATCATCACCAAAAGCTTTGCTTACACCAACCACACCGTGATGCCGGAAGCGCTGGAGCGCTGGCCTGAGGAATTGGTGCGCCGCCTGCTGCCGCGTATTTATCAGATCATTCGCGAAATCAGCAACCGCTTCCGCCGCGAGGTCTGGGCGCTTTCGCGCAATGAAGAAACCGTGGAACGCATGGCGATCATCAGCGGCGAGGACGTGCGCATGGCAAACCTTTGCGCCGCCGCCTGCCATAGCGTCAACGGCGTTTCCGCGCTCCACAGCGAACTGATCAAGCAGCAGCTTTTCTCCGATTTTTATGCGATTTATCCGCAAAAGTTCAAAAATGTCACCAACGGCATTGCGCACCGGCGCTGGCTTTGCCAAGCAAACCCGCTGCTTGCCGGTTTTTTGACGGAGCTGATCGGCGACAGCTTTGTTTTGCAGGGTGATGCTCTGCTGCGTCTGCGCGATTTTGCGGATGACCGGCGTGTGCTGGAGGAATTAGGGCGCATCAAGCTGGAAAACAAGCGGGCCTTCGCCAAGCTTTTGCAAAAAAAGAGCGGCGTGGCGCTTGACCCGGAATCCCTCTTTGACGTTCAGGTGAAGCGCCTGCACGAATATAAGCGTCAGCACCTCAACGCTTTCCAGATCCTTGCGCAGTATTTGGCGATCAAAGAAGATCCGCAGCGGGAGGTTGCGCCGCGCACCTATCTTTTCGCCGCAAAAGCCGCGCCCGGTTATTTCATCGCTAAGCAGATCATCCGCTTCATCGTCGCTTTGGGCGATCTGATCAATAGCGACAAGGATGTCGCCGGACGGCTCCAGGTGCGCTTTCTTGAAAATTACAACGTCGCCCTGGCGGAGCAATTGATGCCCGCGGCGGAAATCAGCGAGCAGATCTCCCTTGCGGGGACAGAGGCCAGCGGTACGGGCAACATGAAGCTGATGATCAACGGCGCGGTGACGCTTGGCACCCTGGACGGCGCGAACGTGGAAATCCATGAAGCCGCAGGTGACGACAACATCCTGATCTTCGGCCTGCGCACAGAGGAGGTGGAGCGCCTGCGCCCCAGCTATGCCCCCATGCAATATTATCAAAACAATGCCGAGCTGCACCGGCTGATTGATTTCATCAACGGCGGAATCGCGGGCAAGTCCTTCCCGGAAATCTGGAATACCATCCACTGGGATCCCTTCCTGGTGCTGGCGGATTTTGCGGATTACCGCTTCGCGCAGCAGGCGGCGGGCGAGCTGTGGCAGGATAAAGCGAAATGGAACCGCATGTCCCTGATGAACATTGCCGGCGCGGGGCGTTTTGCCGCTGACCGTGCGGTGCTGGAATATGCGGAAAATATTTGGAAATGAGGAGAGTTTCGCTTGAATTTCCGCGCAGGCTGTGCTATACTGTGCTCTCATCCTGCGCGGCTGTGATGCGCTTGGTGGATGCGCTGGCTTTTGCTGTGCCACCCGGCGCAGGAACAAAATGAATATGCGGCTATGGCGGAACTGGCAGACGCACAAGATTTAGGATCTTGCGGAGCAATCCATGGAGGTTCGAGCCCTCTTAGCCGCACCAGCGGCAAGATGCCGCCCCCCATTCGCGCCCATACCGTTGCGGCATGGGCAAGGTTATTTGCGAAATAAAAAATAAAGTTTCAAAAAGCTATTGACTTTTCTCTGTGCCATGTTATAATACTTTCAACAGGAGCGAGGCGGGCGGATCAGTGTTGTGTTCCTGTGACAATTTGCTTTCTCCATTTTGCTTCATACAAACCCTTCAACCCTAACACCTGGAGCTTCGGCTTCGGGTGTTAGGGTTTTTATGGAACTTATTTCATGCTCCGACCGACTGCTCCAAAAGCGCCGGGCGGCAGAAAGAGGGCAAAATAAGCTCCCTGTCCGCCGCCCGGTGTTTGCGTTCAACTTCCTGGTATGAATGAGGGACTGCGAAATATGTTGCCGCATACTGTGCGCACAAAAATGATTGCAGCATAGGATAGGCTTGTCGCCGATTGTGCGGGTTGCTCTCTTTGAGGGCGCAGGCTCACCGCCCAAGCCGGGGGATTTGCGGTCCGAACGCTTGGCGCGGGGGCGCTCCGCCGCGCTGTTTTTCCGAAGGCGCTGTCTGTGCGCTGGGCTTCGCCGCCGCAGATATTGCCTCCGCCGTCAAATCCGGCTGCCGCAGGGGAACCCTTGCGCGGCGCGGCTATGGTCGCGCAGAACCGTGAGCGGGCTATCCATCGGGATCATCTCCTAATTAAATGATATATATTATAATATCCTCTCTTTACTGCATTGTATGCCGCAAGGGGCGAAAATGACCCTGCCCGCGTGTGGAAATGAAAATTTTTTTTCGGTGCGCACAGTTTTGGAGCAACGCTTTAACGTATACGGCAAGCTACCTGTCAAGGGTGGTTTTCCCCGATAGAAGGCGTTTCACAGCCGCCGTTCGCTTATACTATTCCGCTGTGAAAAAGACAAGATTTTTGAGATGGTTTTTTGTTGCGCAAGGCGGACGACGCAGACAGGCTGACGCCTGTCAAGGAGGACAACATAGCGAAACGGAAAACCAGCCGAAAAAATTGGCTATCGTTTGATTGCGGGATAGTATTAACCCCGTTTTCCGCGCTGCAAAATACTTTTCCCGCCGTGATAGGTCGCCAGAAAATAGCCGCCGTAGATGAGCAGCAGCACCGCTGCGGTGAAAATACTGCCGCCGAGAATGCTGCCCATATCGAAGGCGCTGATCAGCCGTGCCGCAAATGTGACGCCAACAACGGAATGCAGCAGCGCCAGCAGCATCGGTGCGCCAAAATGGATGGCGATCTGCGTGAACAGCGCATGGCGCAGCATGGCTTCTTCTGTGCCGAGCTTGCGCAGCAGCCCATAGCGCCCGATGTTGTCGCTGATTTCGGAAAGCTGCCCAATGGCGAGCACCGCCGCCGCAGTCACCAGAAAGATGATGCCAAGATAGATGGCGATATAGGAAACCGTGGT
>JAISQZ010000096.1 GCA_031273905.1 Oscillospiraceae bacterium
GTTGCAATCACTGACGTTGTTGTCGCGTGGTTGGCGACCGTCGTTTCCGCGCCGCTGCCGATTTTCACCGTCATGTGGCTAAAGTCGTAGCCCTTGAGCTTGTTGCGCTCTGCGGAAACCGTATCGCCCTTGCGATAGCTCACGGAGTCCCCGTTGCCCGCCGCGTAATAATCGGGGGTGGTTAAGGTTGTGCCGTCTAAAAGCTTGTGCACCTGCGTGGCGGTGTAGGTGGTGAGCTTGCTGCGGGCGGTCGTCACCGCATTCACCAGCGTGGTAACGCTTGCCGCATTTGCGAGGGCGGCGTCCGGCTGGCACAGCGCAGTTGCAAGCGCCTGCACTGCGCCCTGATAGTTGTTCCAGTCCGCCGTGATGTACTTATCCGACGCATATAACTGGGCGCTGATCTCATTGTGCAGTTTAGTGCGCAGGGCAGATTTATCAACGGCCTTAAAGTTCGTCCAAACGGTGTTCCGCAGCCAAAATGCCATAGAACCGCTATGATAGCGCCCGCGGAAAACCACCCGGTGGTTATCGCTTGTTCCCCAGGTCGTTAAACCGCTCGTAGGAACCTCAAATGCTCCCGTCTTACGGTAACTTGCAAGCGAAGTTTTATAGTCGATGACGTGACCTGTCACAGTTCCTGAATTCAATTGACCAAAAACGAAAGCCCCTGTTCTTATGTCGCCGTGACCGGCCCCATATTCGCTGTCTATCGTAACTCCGCTTCCTTCACCACTTCGGTCGCCTGTGTTTCTTGCGTTTACGACCATAACATACCACGACAGATTCGGAATCTGTGAAGCGCTTGTATAACGGGATTTATCAACATAAATTACACCGTAAGGGCTTTCGGATTTCAACTGCGTTCTTTCAGCGGGAAAACCAGTGCCTTCTTCGTTTTTACTGATGTATCCAAAGCTTCCCGTGCTGTCCTTAAACCACGTGCTTGAATTGGTGCCGACAAGCCACTGTTCAATCCAAGTTTCATCGCCATACTCCTGATTGTACTTGCCTAGGAGCGGAAGCACATGCTTCCTAGTACCCCAGTCATTTTCGCCTGTTCCCGTGAAGTCGGGGCTTGCAAAATCAGCTATGACGTGTGCGCCGTTGCTGTAATTTTTCAGCATACTGCCGACCGTGAGGGTTTGACGGTTTACGGAGTGCACACCGCTCGCAAACGCTATCTGCGAACCGCGCGTTCCCGCGCTCATTGTAGCCGCCGCGCCATAAGGTGCCCAATAGGGGGCATAGAGGTAGGAATAGGTGTAGGAGACGTAGGTCACGCCGTCAACTACATAAGTTGCTTTCCAGCGGATGAGCTTGCTCTCGTTATTGCAATTGGTGGTATCGCCTCTGAGTTCGTAGTTCACCCAAGTGCCGCTCCACGTGTTCGGTTTGCCAACTATGCCATTACGCTGTATATCATCGTAATCGCCATTGAGGGCACTTCCATCAGCGCAGTAACGCGTTGTTACTTTGGCTTTTACGTCGCTTGTCCCTTTCCCCGTCGCGGGATCAGTAAAATCCCAGTCAATTTCAACTGTAACCGAGGTCGCGTTCGGGCAATAAAAATAAAGACTGCCGGTGGTATCGGTTGCCGACTGCGTAAGACTGGTGGGGTACGCAGTAACGGTGGAAGCTACCGTAATCGCATCGTCCGCAAAATACTGCCACTGTGTTGTGGTTGCCGTAGTCGGCTTCAGATATATCACTTCCGGCGCACCGAACACCACCCCTGTGGGTGGGACAGCAGGTGGCGCCGTCACCGCCAGCCCTTCTGCGGCGGCGACCTCCGGGGAGCTCATTTCGAGCCCCACGGCAAGCACGCCGACAACCATCAGCAGCGAGAGCAACAGGCTAAGCGAACGCTTTGCAAATTTTTTCTTCATAAGATGACCCCTTCTTTCCTGATATCAAACAGCTACAAACCTTCATGAGACCTTCCCATGGGTATATTACTCCAAAAAGAGGGCTTTGTCAAGAGGATTTTTGGGGGTTAAAGGCAAATATTTTGGCAGAAGGCTTGCTTTTTTGGTGTGAATGTGGTAGGATAAACGCAGATCCGGCAGAAACAATTAATTAAGAGGACGGGAGCGTTTTGCATGAAGCTTGGCATCATTTCCGGCACGGAAAAACAGGATTTCGCGCACGTGCAGTCACTGGGGCTGCGTTATGCGGAATTTTGCATCAACGTGGGCGACGACGCGAAGATCTATGCCGCGCGGGCGGAGGAAATCAAGGGCTACAGCGAAGCCTGCGGCGTGCAGGTGGCATCCATCGGGCGCTGGGGAACCACGCGCCTTGCGGCGGACGGCAGCGCCGTGCGGGAGGAATACGAGAATGACCTGGCGCTGATCGACTTGGCCTGCGCCTTGGGCTGCCCCAATTTTGTCTGCGGTTGCAACCGCGCCAGCGAAGCCTTCACGCCGGAGGAAAACGCCGCCTTCGCCGTCGCCTATTTCCGCGCCCTGACGGATTACGCCGCAGCAAAAAATGTGCGCGTGCTGGTTTATAACTGCGACTGGAACAATTTCATTTACGATAAAACCGGCTGGGATCTGGTGCTCGGGCAGGTTCCGGGGCTGGGCATCAAATATGACCCCTCCCACTGCATCAACCGCGACGGCGATTTTTTGCAGGAGATGCTGGATTACGGGCAGCATATCGGGCATTTCCACGTCAAGGGAACGGTGCGCATCCATGGCAAAAACATCCCCGATCCCCCGGCGGGGCTGGACGATATCCCCTGGGGCGCGGTGATCGCCCTGCTTTATACGCACGGCTATGACGGCGTCCTGAGCATTGAGCCGCATTCCTCCGTCTGGTCTGCGGGAGCGCTTGGAGCCTTCGGCGTCAGGTTCACGATTGAATACTTCAAAAAATATATTATGGAAGACAGCGGCGCACCCGCGCCCGCAAAACAGTTCATGCCTTGATTTTCGGGAGGAAGAAAAGGGGTTTGCATGAAAAAGAAAGCCTTGGCGTTCCTGCTTGCCCTCGCGCTGTGCGCGGGTCTTGCGCCGCTTTCCCTGGGCGCGGCTGCACTGCCCGCGATGGATGTCGTGTTTTTGGTGGATACCAGCGGTTCCATGGGCTACGAGATCGTTTCTGAAGAGGGCTGGGCAATTGCCAATCCCCTGCTTTCCGCTACGGACGCGCTGCGTTATTATGTGAGGGAGCTGACCGCAAGCGGTCTGGCGGCATTCCGCTTCGCCCTGATTGATTACCGCGATTATCCCGAAAGCACCACCTGGGAGGAGGATTACGCCTTCCGCGTGGCGCTGGATTTCACAGCGGATACGCAGGCGGTGGAGGAAGCGCTGGCGGGGCTTTCCACCGGCTACGGCGGGGATTATGAGGAGGCGGTCTGTTCCGCGCTGACCGAAGGGCTTTCCGCCCTTTCTTGGCGCACGGACGCGGGCAAAGCCGGAATTTTGATCGGCGACGCACCGGCGCTTGACCCGGAAATCACCACGGG
>JAISQZ010000110.1 GCA_031273905.1 Oscillospiraceae bacterium
AAGGCATGGAAGTATTCCCCATTGACGATTATTTTGACGCGAAGTTTGCCGCCGATATCGCTTGGAAAAAGGTGTATGCCAACGACCGCGCAATGCGGAGCCTGCTTACCTCTCCTTCCGCCCTGGATGTGCTGCATGACAAAGAGAATGACGCCTATTTTGTTTTAGCGGATCCAAATGACCCCGCATACCCGGCGGATGAAATCAAACCGCTGTGCAACGTGATCCTGCGCGGCTCTGACGGGAGGCTGCTGGCAATCTGGTATGAGATGCCGTCCGCGGCAGAAGAACCTCCTGTGGGCTAAAAAAAAACAGACAACCGAAGCTTTGGCGGCTTCGGTTGTTTTTCTTTGGAACTCGACACATCTGGTCTATCGCTTCATATACATGGAATGATGAAATAAAATAAAAATAAGGGTGGAACCATTTATGCGCCGTTTGCGCCGAAGCCCGCGCCTGACACTGCCCTCCCTGTGCAGGCATCGTTTCCCCCGCCGCCTCGCCAAAGGGCGGTTGCCGCAGCTGCACCCACGAGCGGTGCTTGGGCTTGTGTTGTTCGCGGCGGTGTTTGTGCTGCTTTGCATTTTTCTTGATGCCCGTGCGCGCCCCAAGATCAGCGCCCTGACCGAGATTACCGCCAAGCAGCAGGCGATCACGGCGATCACACAGGCGGTTGAGCAAGTTTTGCTGGAAGAAAAGGTAAGCTACGAACGCCTAGTTGACCTGCGCACTGAAGGAGAGACCATCCGCTCCATCGAAACTAACGCACTGGAAATCAACCTAGTCAAAGGAAAAATCAACGCGGCAGTGGAAAAAGCCGTAGCGCTGCGCAACGCAAAGCTCCGTTTGCCGCTGGGTGCGCTGCTGGGCAGCGATCTTTTTGCCGGGGCAGGCCCTAAAATCACCGTGCCGCTGACCATGACCGGCCACGCGCTTTCCGATGTGCACAGTGACCTGGTTTCCTCCGGTGTCAACCAGACCATGCACCGGATCCTGCTTTCGCTCCATGTGACGCTTTCGGTCATCCTGCCGGATAAAATTGCCACCGCCGAGGTGGAAACCACCGTCTGCCTGGCGGAAACCGTGATCGTCGGCAGCGTGCCCAACGGCTTGATCACGCAAAAATAAAGCGCCCTATTTCTTTTTGCTTTTGACGCTGATATCCGGCAGAACGCGCATCTGCTTTTGTTGGCGCTTCTTGCGCGCCTGCAGCCAGAGCACTGTGAGGTATATCCCGGCGACGAGCAGCACCGCAATGAGCAGGAGCTTTGCGATTGGGTGCTTCACCGCCTGTTGCGCCAAGGAGATAAGGTACATTGAAGCGGAGCGGTTCACTGTTTCCGCCGCGACCAGATCCACTGTGGCAAAAACCTCGCCTGCATATTTCACCTGCCCTTTGCAGATCACCTCACCCTTTTTGACGGTCGCCTCCAGCCCTTCCGGCACTGTGCCAGGGATCGGCTCCACCAAAAAGCTGCCGCTGCTGATCTCCTCCGGCACCAAGGCGGAAAGCGTTTCCTTTGGTACGATCTGCACGTGATCCGTGGAACGCGCAAGCGCAACGGGAACCTCCCCCACCACCTTTTCCGGCGTTGTTACCTGCCGCAGGCGAATATGGTCAAAGGTCCAGTCAAGCAACGCCTTGCAATCCACAAAGGCCGTATTTTCCATGGCGGCGTCGCCGTCGACGTTCACCTTTTGTCCGCGCATCACAATACAAAGGTAATTGTAACCATTGCGCGAGGCCTTGGCGGCGATGCAGTCCCCCGCATGATCGGTGGTACCGGTTTTGATGCCGGTCACGTCCTTGCTGTAATAGTCCGGAATGCCGGGGTTGAGCATCTTGTTCGTGTTAAAAAGCGTGCGTTTTTGGCTCTTGTTGGTCTGCTGGATTTCGAAGGTGCGGCTGGCAACAATTTTTTCAAAAAGGGTGTTGCCCTTAAAATCACGGCTGAGCGCATAACGCAACACCAGCGCAACATCCGCCGCAGTGGTGTAATGCCCCTCCTGATCCAAGCCGTGCGGGTTCATAAACTGCGTATCCTTGCAGCCAAGCTTTTTAACGAAGGCATTCATCATGCTCACAAAGCTTGGCACATCCCCGGCGATGAAATCAGCAAGGATTGCCGCGGCTTCATTTGCGCTTGGCAGTAGCAGGCAGTAAAGCAATTGCTCTACGGTGAGAATTTCCCCGGGTTTGATGCCGGCGTTGGAGCTGTTCGTGCCGTCAAACATACGGATGGATTCTGCCTTTGCGGTGACAGGCACATTGACATCGGCGCAATTTTCCATCACAAGGATGGCGACGGTCAGTTTTGTCAGCGAAGCCGGAGCGACGCGCTTAGTCTCGTTTTTGCTGAAAAGCGTACTGCCATCATCCAGGCTTTGCAGCAGCAGAATCTCCGAAACGCCTGTCAAGCCGGGAATTTCTTCGAGCAGGCTGTTAAACGCCGCCCCTGCGGGGAGCGCGGCAAGCGAAACCAAGGCGAGCGCAAGCAGCGCCGCCAAAAAAGAAAAAATAATTTTTCTTCCCTTTTTCATAAACAACCCGCCCTTAGCTGTGGTGTATGCTTGGCATGCCTGAAATGGCTATGATTACAGGATGTGCGCAATGACCCTTGTGATACTGGTGAGCAACGTGATAATTATACAATAACCATGCGCATAAGTCAAGCCGTTCGCAAAGAGGCGCACGGCAAAAATTGCAAAATCCAGTTGAATTGTCGCAATTTCCAGTTGAATTTTTCAGTTTATGGCCTGCCTGGCGTCCCCCGCCTTGCGCAACAAAAAACCATCTCAAAAATCTTGTCTATAGTTTCACAGCGGAATAGTATAAGCCGCTGACGAAGCGCATATAGATGCCGTGAGACACAAAAACAACCACACAAGGGGGAACCGTAGCTATGGAGCTTCAACTCAACACCCGGAACGTTGGGATTATGGAAACCGTCTTTGACGGCAAGCTTGAGCAGGCGGTGGACAGCGACGTCACACTGCCGGAATATTGCCCGGATATCCTGCGCATCCTGAAATGCTCCGTGGAACCCGCCGTCCACGCGGCGCAAGCGGCGGGCGAGCGCGTCACGGTGGAGGGCAGCGCACGGGTAAATGTGATTTATGCCGCAGAGGACGGCTCAATGCAATGCTTTGAACAAAGCTACCCATTCAGCCGCACAGCGGATATTAACGGGCTGACGGAACCGGCTGCGGTCAGCGCCCAGGTGCGCACGCAGTACGCCAATTCCCGCGCGGTGAGCCAGCGGCGGCTGGATATCCACGCGATGCTGGGAATCCACCTGACTGCCCGGCGCAAAAAGCTGGATGATATCCTGATCGGTGCCAGCGGCGCAGGCATCCAAATCCTGACGGAAACGGTGCAGCTTTCCAGCCTGGAAGCTTTGGGGGAAACCAGCTTCCCCATGACTGAGGTGATTGAGGTGGAAGCAAACGCCCCTGCTGTGGATCAGGTGATTCATCGCAGGGCGGTAGCGCTGGCGACAGAAATCAAGGCGATCAAAAATAAACTGCTGCTCAAGGGGAATTTGGAGGTGCGCGTGATCTACCGCAGCCGGGACGCGAAGGAACCTGTGCAGGTGCTGCATTCCATGCCCATCAGCCAGATCATTGAAGCGCCGGGCTTGAGTGAAGAAAGCGCGAACACGCTGCGCCTTGGTCTGCAATCGCTGGATGTAACGCCCAAGGCGGATGCCAACGGCGCACTGCGCCTGCTGGAAATCGCGGCGCGGGTATCAGCGCAGCTCAAGGGCTATCAGAGCATGGAATTCCCTGTTTTGGCAGATGCCTATTCCACGATTGGCGCCGTCACGCTGGATACCCGCAAGCTGGAAACGCGGCAGCTGCTGGAAAGCTTTCAGGATTCCTTCACCGCCAGGCAGAGCTTTGAGCTGGAGGGCGGCATTCAATCAGTGCAGCTACTCACCGGTGAACTGCCGCCCTCAAAAACCAACGTCAAAAATGACGCGCTGGAAACAGAGGGCGCGGTGCAGCTCCACTTGGTTTATCGCAACAAGGAAGGTGAACTGGCCGCTGCGGAAAAGGAGCTGCCCTTTACCTTCCGCAGGCCGCTGCGCCGCAACGGGACACATATCCGCTGCGATGTGGCGTTTTCATTGGTTTCCGCACAGGAAAGCATCAGCGGGGATCATCTGGAGCTGCGCGCCGAGCTGGTCGCCGCAGGGGATATTTATCTGACCCAAAGCCGCAAGACGGTTGGGAACATCACCGCCGCAGAGGAAGAAGATGCGCTTAAGCGATCCCCCCTGACGATCTATTTTTCCGGGGATCAGGAACCGCTTTGGGAAATTGCACGGCGTTACCGCACAACGATGGATGCCATCCGCCTGGAAAATGAACTGAGCGGCGATACCGCGGCCGAGGGGCAGATGCTGCTGATTCCGGCGATTTGACACAGGCGTTCCGTTTTGCACAGCAACGAAAGGGAGGAAAGCGAACAATGGAAGAACGCAGCATTTACGCCGATATTGCCAAGCGCACGCAGGGGGATATTTACATCGGCGTTGTGGGACCGGTGCGCACGGGCAAATCCACTTTTATCAAGCAGTTTATGGACACCCTGGTTCTGCCCAACATCACTCACGCGGCAAAACGGGAGCGCGCCCAGGATGAACTGCCGCAATCCGCCTCAGGGCGCACGATCATGACCACGGAACCGAAGTTTATCCCGGAAGAGGCGGTGGAGATCAGCCTGCCGGGGAACGCGAAGCTCCGTGTGCGCATGATTGATTGCGTGGGCTATATCGTACCAAGCGCCTTGGGCTACATAGAGGAAGACCAGCCGCGCATGGTGCTGACGCCCTGGTATGAAGAGGAAATCCCCTTCAACATGGCGGCAGAGGTCGGCACGCGCAAGGTGATCAGCGAGCACAGCACCATCGGCTTGGTGATCACCACGGACGGCTCCATCAGCGAGATTCCCCGGGAGGAATATGCTGAAGCGG
>JAISQZ010000161.1 GCA_031273905.1 Oscillospiraceae bacterium
CGCGCTGTGGCAGCGGCTGAGCTTTTCCAACAAGGTGACGGTGCGCAACCTCATGCGCAACAAAAAACGCGTGCTGATGACGTTTGTTGGCATCATGGGCTGCACCGCGCTGATCCTGACAGGCTTCGGCGTAGGCAATTCCATTGGTACCATGCTTGATAAGCAGTTCGGTCCCGAAAGCATTATGCGTTTCGACGGGCAGGTGCTGCTCAATTCCCCCATCACAGCCGACAGCGACCAGGCAATGGCCGTTTTTGACCAGCCCGGGCGAATCAAAGCGGCAATGCCGGTCTTTATGAAGAACATGTATGCCGGCACGGCGGATTTCGGGCGGCAAATTGAGGTTGTTATGGCGGTGCCGGGCGGCAAGGAAAACGTCGGCGTCTTCCTCAGCCTGGTGGATAATGAAAACGAGCAGCCCTATCAATTTGTGGATGCCGGCGTGTTCATCAACGGCAAAACCGCAGAGCTGATGGATCTGGGGATCGGCGATAAAATCACAATCCAGTCCGGCGCGATGAAAGCGGAAATCCCCGTGGCGGGCATTACGCGCAATTACGTGTATCACTATGTCTATCTCTCCCCCGCCGCTTACGAAAAATTCTTCGGTGTGGCGGAAACACAGTTCAACGCGGTGCTCCTGCGCCTGGAACCGGAGCTTGCGCGCACAAGCGGCAGCCGGGAACTGGTCAACAGGGCAAAGGAAGCCAGGGCGCAGCTTTCCCGCGATCTGACGGATCAGGCGGAGGTCGTCGCGGTGGTCTATAATTCCAACATCATTGACACGGTGGGCAGCATGATCGACGTCATGCGCAACGTTATCGTCTCGGTCTTCACCCTCGCGGCGGGAGCGCTTGCCTTTGTGGTGCTTTATAACCTGAACAACATCAACATTTATGAGCGCGTGCGGGAGCTGGCGACAATCAAGGTGCTGGGCTTTTACAACCTGGAAGCTTCCATGTATATCTACCGCGAAAATATTGTTATATCAATCTTTGGCATTGCGGCGGGTTTGCTGCTGGGCATTCCAATCCACAGCTTTGTTATCCGCACGGCGGAAATTGAAAGCATGATGTTTGTGCGCACGCTTTCACCCCTCAATTTTGTTTGGGCAGCCGCAATTACCGCCCTCTTCGCCGTGGGCATCAACCTGTTGATGCATAAGAAAATCAAGGACATCAGCATGGTGGAATCGCTGAAATCCGTGGAGTGATTCGTATACGCGTTTTCCGCAGCATCTGGCCGCAGAGTGATTTTTATTCACTCTGCGGTTTTTTTTGAAAAAACGCTTGACTTTTCAAAATCATCTGGTATAATAATATCAATAACAGTTATCGTTATTAAGGAGTTCAAAATGCAGCAGCAGAAATTCAGCCGTCAGCGGGAGGAAATCCTGCGCGAGTTGCGGGCGCGCAAGGATCATCCCACTGCGGAAACGCTCTATCTCAGCTTGAAGGATCGCTTCCCCGCACTGAGCCTAGCGACCGTTTACCGCAATCTTTCACAGCTTTGCGAAGCGGGTCTGGCGCAAAAAATCAGCGGCAAGGGCGCGGATCACTTTGACGGCGTCACCGCAGCGCATACGCACCTCACCTGCAGCGCCTGCGGCAGTGTATTTGACCTGGAATTCCCCGCCCCGCCCTGCCTTGGGCAGCTTGACGACCTTGCCGCGCGGAATTTCGCCGGAACGGTGCATGGGCACCGGCTCCAGTTTTTCGGGCTTTGCCCCGCCTGTTCGCCAAAACCCTGAGCCGTTTCGCTTGGGTGTGAGGAAATAAAAAACACAGCAAGAAAGGATCTGTTCTTATGAAAACTTATGTCTGTTCCGTCTGCGGGTATGTCCACACCGGCGACGCCCCGCCCGCGCAATGTCCGCAATGCAAGGTTCCCGCCTCAAAGTTCAAGGAACAAGTGAGCAATGCGCTTGCTTGGGAAGCTGAGCATGTGGTCGGCGTAGCCCAAGGCGTCAGCGAAGATATCATCGCCGATCTGCGCGCAAACTTCGCCGGGGAGTGCACGGAAGTCGGAATGTATCTGGCGATGTCCCGCGCGGCGCACCGGGAGGGTTATCCGGAAATCGGCATGTATTATGAGCAAGCGGCGCTGGAGGAGGCCAACCATGCCGCGCGTTTTGCGGAACTGCTTGGTGAGGTGGTCTCACCGAGCACCAAGGAAAATCTGACTGTACGTATTGCGGCGGAAAACGGCGCGACCTCCGGCAAAACGGATCTCGCCAAACGCGCAAAGGCCGCCAACCTCGACGCCATTCACGACAGTGTGCATGAGATGGCCCGCGATGAAGCCCGCCACGGCAAAGCCTTTGAAGCGCTGCTGAAGCGTTACTTTGGATGAGCAAGACGTTCTTTCACAAAAAATGAGCGCAGCAAAGAAAAGCGGGTAAAAAGACAAAAGAGAGGCCGAGAGGTTCTCTCTTTTGTGTTACAACAAATTGGCAAACAACAATTTCATTTGCAGGGTTGACAAGCGCACGGGTATTGGAGTAAAATTATCGTAGGTGGTTTTGCTCCTGAGGGCGGCGGCATGGCGGCGGTCAAAAAAACCGCTAGAAGCCCGGAGAACAATCCGAAAAGGAACATCAAGAGGGAGAGAGCGGATGATCAAAGCGATTGCGGAACACCCGCTGCTGGCGCTGGCACTGCTGGCGAGCATAGTGCTTTGCGTCTTTGCCTGGCAGCGGGCGCTCAGGGCGGCAAAGCGCAGGCAGGCGCAAAAAGAAAAGCTGATTGAAGCGCTGGAGCGTGAAAAAAAGCTGCGGGCGGATTTTGCGTCCCTAACGCGGCAGCAGATGGACGATAGCCCGGCGGAACGGCTGATGGAAGGCGTCTGCTGCAATATTCAGCTTTGGCTGGAAGCGCAGCCGGACATGAACGCCGCTTATGCCGCGCTGCCCCTGCCCAAACGCCTGCTTTATGCCTTGGGTTATGTGGTGCAGGATAGCCGCAAGGGTCTGACGCATTTTTTTCGCGCGAACGGCAGACCGTTGACGCCGGATGCCCTGCAAGCCGTGGAGCAATTGGTCGGCGGCGGTTATGCCGCAGTGTTCCGAAGGGCTTATGACGCATTTGATGAGGAAAACGAGGAAGCCTCCGTCCTGCCTGCGTACACCGCGCAGTGGGACGAAGACTTCGCCAAAGCCGCCGCGCAGCCGGGACTTTATGACCGGGCAAAGGACTATGTTTTGGCGCACGCGGAAGTGTTCTGCGGAGAAGGCGAGCAAGGCTTGCCCGGGAGATCGGCGGAATAACAGCGGGGGAAACGACGGTTCAGCTCCACACGACACTGCCGTTTGTCTTGAAAAAATGCTTGCTTTTTTTGGACGGATCGTGTATACTGATACAGATGTTTCACTGGACGTTTAGCTCAGTTGGTAGAGCATTCGCTTGACGTGCGAAGGGTCAGCGGTTCGAGTCCGTTAACGTCCACCAAAACGCGCCAAGCCGAACCAGAAAGCCATAATTTATGTGACTTCTGCGTTCATTGTGCTTTCGGTGCAACTATGAAAAAGCAACAGCCCCGGGCTGGTGTAAAAACCAGCCCGGGGCTGTTGTTTCTGTTTACCCCCCGGCCGCGCTTGTGATGCACAGTCGGGGGTTTTTCATTTTATTCGCTCTCTTCCGGCGCAGCTCCCACCAGCCCGGGGTTTTCCTCCCATTTCTTTTTGGCAGCGGCAAGCGCCTTTTCAATCATGCCTTGCAGGAAGTCGGCGCTAAGTGCGGTTTTCCACTTGTCCGGAATAAGCGC
>JAISQZ010000172.1 GCA_031273905.1 Oscillospiraceae bacterium
AATTTGTGCGCTACGCCAAGGGTGAAAACATGGCAAAAAGAGAAGATAACTTCGCGGACGAAGTCGCGAAGATGGTGCAGTAAGAAAGATTTCGCTTTGCGAAAAATATGGAGGTAGGCAGTTATGAAAGAGGGCATTCACCCCAAATATGAGGTTGCCCAGGTGCGCTGCGCCTGCGGAGAGACCTTCGAGACCAAATCCACCAAGAGCAGTCTGCGCGTGGATATCTGCTCCAAGTGCCACCCCTTTTTTACGGGTAAGCAGCACTTGGTCGATACCGGCGGGCGCGTGGATCGCTTCAACAAGCGCTTCAACCGCAAGTAAGACCTTCGTTCCTGAATTGGGGCGAAAAAGGTAAAACTCTTGATGTTTTGCTGGACGAATTCAAAAAAGGCAGCCTGAAATTATACGGATACGCGTTTGACGCACCTGAAATGCTTGAGGGAATGGTTCCAAGCCGTCTCCTCCGCACAGTCGTGCTGGTGGTGTGGCGCACGTTTTCCCTCCTGTGCCGTATACTGAAAGCGAAGAGCTAATTCTTCGCCCGGCACCTTTTACCGGGCATCTCCGAAGGAAGGAGTGCTCCTCTATGAACGTTCCAGGAAATTGCTGCTGCCAAAGCAGCTGCTCCCCTTGCTGCAACAGCGGTTGTGACATTTGCAGCGGTGTCAACGCCCTTGTGGATGGCATTAACAACGGGTTGAATTCGCTGGCGAACAGCCTTTGCGGTGGCAGCAATTGCTGCTGCACAAAGAGTTGCTGTGTTAGTAAGCCCTGCGGTCGCTGCTGCGATTAAGCAGGTGCGCACAACATGAAAAAAAAGTCCCATTTTTGTGAACAGACCCTCAAAAGCCAGACAAAAGAAACACCCAAGCGGCCAAAAGGCTTGCCGCCTGTGAAGAGCAGGTGGCAAGCCTTTTGGCTTTTCCCAATGGGCTTGTGGTTGCGGTAATCAAGATGGCAGACAATTTATCTTGGAATTTGGATAAATGATCTAAAATGGTCGAAGCCCGACATTTTTTGTCCGGGCTTGCTTTTTTTATGGATAATAGGACAAATTCTTTCGCGCATAGAGATAACAAGCGCAGAAAGAGGGATGCATATGCGGGGCAGACCGGCAAAGCTAGAAAATCTTGGCTCAAAATCGACGGGGCAAATCACCTGGCGCATTGCCGTCTACATCCGCTTGTCCCGCGAGGACGGCAACGAAGAAAGCGGCAGCGTGGTGAACCAGAAAAAAATATTGACGGAATATTTGCAGCAGTATTTTCAAGACCAGTATGTGATTGCGGATTATTACGCCGACGACGGTCTAACGGGCACCGACGACACCCGCGCTGATTTTATGCGCATGGTGCAGGATGTTGAGCAGGGCAAGGTGAACTGCGTGCTCGTAAAAACACTTTCACGCGCGTTCCGGAATTACTCAGACCAGGGCTACTATCTGGAGTATTATTTTCCGCAGAAGAACGTGAGATTTATCTCAACAGGCGATCCAAAGATTGATACGTTTACGAATCCCGAGGCGATTACTGGGCTTGAAGTTCCCATCACGGGTTTAATGAACGACCGTTTTGCCGCCAAAACCTCCAGCGATGTGCGGCGCACCTTCGACCACAAACGGCGCAACGGGGAATTCATCGGCGCCTTCGCGCCGTATGGTTATCTGAAAGATCCAAATGACAAAAACCATCTGATTTTGGACGAAGAAATTGTGCCAATTAAGCGCGAAATTCTACAATGGTTTATCCGCGATGGCATGAGCCTGGCGGGAATCGCCAAGCGACTCAATGACCTTGCTGTTCCAAACCCGACGGCTTACAAGCGCAGTCGCGGCTTCCAATATTGCAACCCCGGCGCGGAAGCTTGCGACGGGTTGTGGGTAGGCAGCACCGTTCGGCGAATTCTGACCGACAAAATGAATCTTGGTCACATGGTGCAGGGCAAGCAACGCGTGGTCAGCTACAAAGTGCACGACCGGGTGACGACTTCGTCCAGTGAATGGTTTTTGAAAGAAAACACACATGCGCCCACATTCACACAGGAGGAGTATGACGCGGTTCAGCGCTTGTTCAAGCGTGATACACGCACACCCAATGATTCTCGAACAGTCCACATGTTTTCGGGCTTCATGCGCTGCCGCGATTGCGGCAAAGCGCTTCAGCGCAAAGCCGCCAATAATATAGTATATTACGCCTGCAGGACGTATGTCGAAAAATCGAAAACCCGCTGCACCAGGCACTCCATTCGCGAGGATATGCTCAGCGCTGCAGTGCTGGAGACGATTCAAGCACAAATCGCTATGCTGGAATGCCTACCTGACATCACAAACGAAATCAATCAAACGCCCGTCCTCCATTCGCAAGAAACGCGGATTGAAAAACGATTGGCCGAACAACGGCGCGAGTTGGAGAAAGTGCGGCGTCTTGCAGATGGACTTTATGCAGACTGGAAAGCTGAGTTAATGACGCAGGATACGTTCATGCGCCGCAACGCCAAATACGGGGAACAAGAAAAGCAGCTGAGTGCGACCATCGCAAATCTGGAAGACGAGCAGCGTCGCGTCGCACAGGCAGCAACCGGCGAAAGCACAGTGTTTGACATGTTCCTAAAGCACAAAAATGTCCAACAGTTGGATCGGGCATTGTTGGTCGAACTCGTGGACAAAATTTATGTGCATGAGAATAAGAAAATCACCATTGTGTTTCAAGTGGCGGACGAACTGGAGCGTTTGATGAAACCCATGGATACTGCTGCTTCAGATCCCGCATAACCTTGGCTTTTATTTTTTAACCGCTTTTGTGGATAATTTTCCGCACCCACGGGTGCCACGGGAACCACAGGCGCCACAGGAATTACGGGCGCTACGGGCATAAGCGCCGCAAGCGCCTACGGGCAGATGTATAACGCAGGCGGCGCAACCGTCGCTTCCCCCGGCGCAAGCGTAGCGGTGCCCCTGCCACTGAACACCACGGACGTGCTTTCCAACATGTCCGCAACAGCAAACACCCTGATCACGGGCGAAAGCGGCATCTACGAAATTTCCTATCACGTTGCCGGCGCCTTTTCCGCGCAAACCCTCCTTACCACGGCGGTGTTTGCCGGCGGAACAGAGCTATCCGCAAGCCATCTCACCGAATCCCACAGCCCGCCGGGTGGGAATATTTCCTGGGATAAAACCTTCATTGCGGTGCTTGCCGCAGGTGCGCAGCTACAAATCCGGCTGTGGTCAACCGCCGCCGGGAACCTCAGCGCCACCGACAGGGGAATCCTTCTGCAAGCCAAAAGGATCGCCTGAGAAAGGCAGAAAAAAGGCAGGGGCGGTGTGTATGCATCGCCCCTGCCATTTTCAACCCGATTGCACCCCGTATTGCGCCATAAGCGCCTGATGCTCCTCATAGGTCTTGGAATAATGGTTGGTATTGTCATTGCCGAAAAAGAAGAAGAGGTAGTCCGTATCCGCAGGATTGAGCGTCGCCTGGATCGCTTTGCGCCCGGGATTGCAAATGGGTCCGGCCGGCAGCGCCTTGCACTTATAGGTATTATAAAGTGCGGCGTATGCCCCCGGATCACTCACCAACGCGTTGGGCTTGATGTGCTGCTCCACATAGGTGATGGTCGAATCCGCCTCCAAGCGCATTCCGGCTGCCAGACGGTTGCGGAAAACGGAAGCTACCATTGCCATGTGCGCCGCGCTGCGAGCCTCCCGTTCCACAATGGAGG
>JAISQZ010000066.1 GCA_031273905.1 Oscillospiraceae bacterium
CGCCAACTTCACCGGCGGGATGGATAACATCCGCACCTATCGCGTGCTGTTTCCGGTTTTTTCGATCTTCGGCATCCTGCTGAGCCTTTGGGTGTTTGCGGGAACCCGGGAACGCATTTTCGTCCCGAAAAACTATGTGCAGCGCGTTTCGTTCTTTGAAGGCATCCGGCAGCTTGCGGGCAACGGGCATTTTTGGCTGCTGAGCATATCGCAGGTGCTGGGCGGGCTGCGCTACTGCGTGGATTCCATCCCCAATTGGTATTGTTTTTATGTCCTTGACAGCAATACGATGATGGGGCTTTCCGCCATTGTGATGGGTACCGCCTCCGTGCCGGGGATGCTGCTTGCGCCCATGCTTGCAAAGACCTTCGGCAAAAAGAATGTGCTTATCTTTGGCAACCTGATTCGCGTCGCGGCTTCTGTGGGGATGTTCTTCTGCTTGGAGCATGTGGTTCCGCTTGCGGTTTTGATGTACGTCAGCAAGCTGGCCGTTGGCGCGGAATTCGTCCTGACGCAATCCATGATTGCGGATATCTTCGATTTGCAGCAATGGAAGACCGGAAAGCGGCTGGAGGGCTTCATCGGACAGTTCAACAAATTCCTGATTGCGGGCTTTGGTATGCTTACGGGGCTGATTATGCCGTATTTTTATCAGCAATACGGCTTGGGAACGGATTACAACGTTTTGCGGGAGGCGGAGGTTCATATGCCGATCTTCAGGGCGCTCATCGTTGCCACAACGCTCAGCTGCCTGCTCAGCGTGATCCCGCTGCTGTTTTATCGCCTAACCGGTCGGCAGCAAAAGCAAATGATGGAAGAACTTGCCGCGCGGGCGGCTGCGGACAACGGCGGCGAGAGTGCGTAGGGGCGCATGAAAACAGCAAAGGAACACAAACTACCTCCTGAACAACAAACAGGAGGTAGTTTTTATGTCAAAACAGAAAATACTTGCGGGAACCGCGGCGCTTGCCCTTTTGCTGGGCTTTGCGGGCTGCGCACCCTGGGAACGCCAGCCGGCGACACAAAGCCCCACCTCTGCGCCGGATCGGGCGCCCGTTGGGACGCAGGTCACGCTGGAAGCGCCGGAACCGATTGAAAGCATTTTTTGGACACAGCAGGCCGCCGCCGCGCCGCAAGCCGCGCCGCCCAGCGCGGTGATTTTAAAGGGCAAGCCCAACGCCGCCGCCCAAACCCTTACGCAGCTTGAGCCGCTGCCGGTGCGCCCTGTCGTGATCGCCGATCCGGGCAACAGCAAGGGCTTGCCGAACAAAAAGGTTGCGCACGCCTTTGGCGTGGCGCAAAATGGGCAGGCGCACCAGATTTCCGTGGATTTCCAGCGTTTCTTTGAAAGCAAGGGCTATGCCGCCGCCGTCTACGATACAACGCCCGGAACAAAAGCGGTCTATTTGACCTTCGATTGCGGCTATGAGAACGGTTACACCGCCAAGGTGCTGGATGTGCTCAAGGAAAAGCAGGTGCCCGCCGCCTTTTTTTGCACGCTTGATGAGATCAAGGGCGCACCGGAGATCATTGCCCGGATGATTGCGGAAGGGCATATTGTGGGGAATCACAGCACAACGCACGCATCCTTTGCCGCGATTGACCGCAGCGCCATGGCAAGGGAGATCCTGGAAAGCGACAACTATCTGCGCACGCAATTTGGGTATTCCGCGCCGTTTTTCCGCTTCCCGAAGGGGGAATACAATGAATCCGCGCTTGACGCGGTGGCTTCGCTGGGCTTTAGCAGCATTTTTTGGTCGCTTGCCTATGACGACTGGGATGTCAGCGTCAGCCGGGGCGGCGACTACGCGGCGGAAAAGGTAATCTCGCGCCTGCATCCCGGGGCAATCATCCTGCTGCACTCCGTTTCAAAGGATAACGCGCAGGGGATGCGCCAGATCATTGACCGTGTGCGCGCCGCAGGCTACCAGTTCCAAGATCTAACAAAACTGCCGCTGTTTCATCCCTGAACAAGGAAAAGTAAGTTAAGCTGCAAAAAAATGCGGCTTTGTCTCTCTTTCGTGGGTTGACATTCTAAAGCGAAACAGGTATGATAGGCATGTGACCGTTGCGGGTGCAAGGGTTCTAGACTTATAAGGTTCAAGCACCCGAAGGATGGATAAAAGTCAGGCAAATGACGAGAGGATGTTGAAGAATGGATTTGACGCCCATGCAGAATCAGGACGGGCTGCCGGTCGGCGAAGGCCAGCCGGACGATGAAAAAAAAGAGAAAAAAGAATTGCTGCGCTCCAAGGTTCAGGCCCTGGTTGCCTCTTATGAGGAAGAAAAGCGGCGCAATGAGGAGTTGAATCAAGAATTGGAACGTTTCAGAACCGCCCAAGCTGCCGCGCCGCAGCAATATCAGCCGCCCCAGCAGGGCGCGGTGGCTTCGGGCTTTCCCGCGCATCCGCAATCGTCACCGCCGCCGCAGATGCCGCAGTACATGCAAGCGCCTGCGATGGCACAGCCTCCGCAGCAGCCTCAGGGGGTGAGTGCTCCCGGCTATACCCTGCAAAGCTTTGCGCCGCAGCAAAACGCAGCCCCTCCCCAGCAGTTGACCGCCCAGCACATCGCGCCGCAGGCGGAATTTTCGCCGGCCTACGCGCCCTATGCGCCGGAGCGGGAGGGTGCCTACGCGCCGCGCAATCCCTATATCCCAGCGCAACAGACGCAGCTGCCTGAGCCGCCGCGCCGGGAAGCGCCGCCGCCTTATCCCGCCGCCTATGCGCCGCCGATTCCCTCGGGCTACGGCGCGGAAATGCGCTCCCCTGCCGCGCCTGCGCGCACGGCACAGCCCTTTTATGCTCCGCAGGGCTATCCGCAGGCACCCGCCTATGCCGCCCCTGCGCCCGCCCCCGGCGGTTATTACCGCCCCCCGGCAGCACCCTCTGCGGCGGAGAGCGCGGAAAGCCTTTTGTTCAGCATGAACCGCGTTGTGCGCCGGATTGAGCAGGTGCGTGCGCGGCTGCGCCAGACGGAGAGCATTCGCGGGGTGGCACCCTATGGCTATCCGCAGCAACCCGCTTTTGTGGAACCGGAGACGGTCAGCCTGCTTGACCAGCTTTATGATGAGCTGGGCGATTTGAGCCGCGAGCTCAGCCAGATGCGCAGCGTTTACCGCTAAAAATAAAAAATCGAGTAGGAGGGTAGCCATTAGTTGACTACCCGACCTCTCACACCACCGTGCGTACCGTTCGGTACACGGCGGTTCCTTAGTTCACACAGCATTTTAGATAATAGTCAGTCA
>JAISQZ010000119.1 GCA_031273905.1 Oscillospiraceae bacterium
AATTCCAAGGCTTCCACGGATGCGCCAAGCTCCTTGGCGACGCTTGCAATATACTGCCCCACGGAAAGCTCGCCATCCTTTACGTATTGCTGCTCTAGCAGGCAAACCTCCTTAAAGAATTTTCCGATCCTGCCGCCGATGATCTTATCAAGCACCGCATCCGGCTTGCCCTGCATCTTGGGATCCTCGCGCATTTGCGCTTTCAGAATCTCCTTTTCATGGGCCACCACATCTGCGGGAACCGCCGCTTCGCCAAGATACTGCGGGCTCATGGCCGCTACCTGCATGGCGACGTTCTTGCCCATTTCCTTGAAGGCTTCGCTTGCCGCCGCAGCGTCATCTGCGGCAAAACGCACCAGCACGCCAACGGAGCCGCCGCCGTGGACATAGCTCGCCACAACGCCTTCCATTCTGATAAAACGGCGGATGTTCACGTTTTCGCCGATGGAAAGGACTTTTTCCCGCCGGATTTCCTCCACGCTGCGATCGCTGCCCGCAAGCCGCAGCGCGGAAAGGGCTTCCACATCCGCAGGATTTTCGTTCGCGATTGTGACGGCAATATCCTTCACAAAAGCTTGGAATTCCGCATTCTTACCGACGAAATCGGTTTCGGAATTCACCTCAACCAGTACGGCGACTTTTGCCGCCTCATCATAATACGAAAGCACGATGCCTTCGGCAGTGATGCGCCCCGCCTTTTTGGTGGCGGCTGCCAGACCCCGCTCACGCAGGATATCCACAGCACGGTCGAAATCGCCGTCCGCTTCCACAAGAGCCTTCTTGCAATCCATCATGCCAACGCCGGTCTTTTCGCGCAGCGCCTGCACGTCCTTTGCGGTAAATGCCATAACCAATAACTCCTCCAAATATAATTTATGCGTTTTCGATGACCTTCGCCTCTTCCATCTGTTCGCCCTGACGCCCCTCCAGCACGGCATCCGCCATCACGGAAGAAATCAGGCGCACGGCGCGGATGGCGTCGTCATTGCCGGGGATGATATAATCAATTTCGTCCGGGTCGCAGTTGGTGTCCACAATCGCAATGATCGGGATGCCAAGCTTCTGCGCTTCCGCCACGGCGATGCGTTCCTTGCGCGGGTCAACGATAAACATCGCGGCAGGCTGCCGCTTCATCTCCGTGATGCCGCCTAGGAATTTTTCAAGCTTTTCGATTTGCAGGCGCAGCTTGATGACCTCTTTTTTGGGCAGCATCTCGAAGGTGCCGTCCTCATCCATTGCCTTGAGCTGCGCAAGGCGCTTAATGCGGCGCTGGATGGTGTTGAAATTGGTCAGCATCCCGCCCAGCCATCGCGCGTTGACAAAAGGCATTTCGCAACGAATCGCCTCCTCGCGGATGGAATCCTGCGCCTGCTTCTTGGTGCCGACGAACAGCACCGTGCCGCCCTCCTCCGCGATGGAACGAACATAGAGATAGGCTTCCTCCAGCTTGCGCACAGTTTTTTGGAGATCAATGATGTAGATTCCGTTGCGCTCGGTGAAGATGTAGGGCGCCATCTTGGGATTCCACCGCCGGGTCTGGTGCCCAAAGTGAACGCCGGCTTCGAGTAGCTGCTTCATGGATACGACTGCCATAGATTTTCCTCCTTGAAATGGTTTTTTCCGCCACGCGCAACCAGACGAATTTCCTCGCCGTCCATCTTTAACACAAAAGCAAAACAAGCCCTGCGCACCAAAAAATGGAAACTGCACGTGTGTGAAATAACATACCTCCATAGTATAACACGGCATTTTGCGGATTGCAAGCGTTTTCTATGAAAAACGCGGGGGCTGCAAATTAAAAATTGCGTAAAAATTGCCGTTCGACGTTTTCCGTCAAACTCCTCCTCCGGCACGTGCCGTTCCAATTGAATCCGTATATTGTTCGCTCCGGACGCATAGAAATGGAAATGGCTTACACTCATTTCAGAACGGAGGGGTCATACAGTGAAAGGGATCGTTGAGGAACGCGCCGTGGAGTTAGGTTCCTACATCGTTGAGAATCAGGCGACCGTGCGTCAGGCGGCAAAACAATTCGGTGTCTCTAAGTCTACTGTACATATGGATGTCTCGGCACGTTTGCAGGGAATTCATCCGCAGCTTTATTGCCAAGTGCGCAAGGTGCTGGACATCAACAAATCGCAGCGTCACATTCGTGGCGGGCTGGCGACCAAGGTAAAATACCGCATGACTGAGGACGAGGGCTAAGGTGGCGCCCTCTGAAGTAAAAATACATCGTTTATTCAGATAATATACTCAAACCAGCAATCCTTACGCATATATTCCCTTGGGGAAAGGACCTCTTGGTGATAGGCAACCAGCAGCTTCGCCAACGCCGCTTCGCGTGAAATGCCGCTGAGCGTCTGTGCGCCGCTTGCAAGCAAACGCTTGCAAGTGCGGTATATGCCGGGATCCGTCATATGGCGGCAATCATATAAATACAGGTCGATTCCCATCCTCGCGCACTTCGCGGCAAATGCCGCCAGAGAATGCGCCTCCGGCTCAACACAAGCGGTGGACGAGTGATACAGCCCGTGAAGGATTGCCGCGGGTCTTGTTGCTTCCAGCGCAAAGAGGGCATAGTCCAGCCCCGGGTGAGGTACAATATAGAACACGGGGCGCTGAAAACGCACCTCAGCCGCCAAAACGCGCTTTGGCAGGGCGAACAGCGCTTTGGCGTCGGGATTCTTGTCATGGGCGCAGGGGAAAAATCTGCCCCCAATCATCTCGCCGAAATCTATGCCCGCATAGGAATGGTATTGATCCTCCATATAATCCGCTTCCAGCAGCCGCGTGCCTAGGTAGACGGTCATATGCTCCCGGTTGTCCTTAAAGACCGCAAACACGCCCGGCAACCCGGCATTTTGCACAAACTGCACGGCGGCGGTGAAGTTTTCCAGCCCATTGCTGCCCGGTTCCCCAATGCCGCGGTTGCTCGCAACAAAAACCACCGGTTTTTGCAGCCCACACAGAAGGAAGCCAAAGGCTGCGGAGGTATAGGGCAACGTATCCGAGCCGTGCGTGATAACAATTCCGTCATATTGCGTAAGATCGCGGGCAAGCAGCGCACGGTATAGCGTTTCCCAGTGCTTGGGCAGCAGATTTTCACTGAGCAGACTCATCGGCTGGATGGCGTCAAACACAACCTTCGTTTGTGTGCTTTCCGCAAACGCGCGCAGCAGGGTTTCGCCCGCGCACCCATCCGTATCAATCACGCCGCCCCGCATTTTTGAACCGATGGTTCCTCCTGTGAAGATAACGAGGATTTTAATCAAAGTATACCGCCTCCAAAACGCATTCCATCGAAAGGAATGCGTTTTAATTTAACCCTCAAAATCCGTTGTTTTTATTGCGGGATAGTACAAGGTGTAAGCATGGAAAAGCGGTACGGAAGAGGGAATTTGCGTGGGTGTACCCGCTCAAACGCGCTTGCTAGGGGGAACCCTGAAACCCCTCGCCGAACTCGTATATTATTTTGCGGTCACCTTCGTCGCGCGGAGTGCCCGAACCGCATTGCCACAAATATCGCTGTTTTTTCCAGCAATATCTTTCCGTTTGCTTTCTATCGGGAAATTTCTATACCACATGGCATCGTTGTCATTTGTAATAGGCTGACGAAAAAATGCCGTCTGGACGCGGGAGAATAACCTCGCCCATACCGCAACGATATGGGCGCGAATTGGGAGCGGCAGCTTGGCCGCTGGTGCCGCTGACCGGACTTGAACCGGTATGGAGTTGCCCCCGAGGGATTTTAAGTCCCTTGCGTCTGCCAGTTTCGCCACAGCGGCAAATCACCATGCAACCAAAAAACCGCGCTTTTCCGCAACAAAAACGCCGGACGGCCGCAATCGTACACGATTGGACTGCGCCCGGCGCCGATACCGTTATACCGCGGAACAATCAGTGGCACCCGCCGCAGCCACCGTCACAGCCGCCGTCACAGCCAAGATCAAATTCCAGCGTCTCGCCGCAGCCCGGGCAAACGATGCTGCCCTCCTCCAGCGTGCCAAAATCCACTTGCATCTGCCCGCCGCAATTGGGGCATTCCACATCAAAGGGACCTTCGTCCTCCGCCTCCTCAAAAAGCTCCTCCATGGCGCTGTCGAGTTCCTCCATCTCCTCGCGTAGCTGCGCAAGCTGCGCTTCCAAGCTGGTAACGGAGGCGGCAAGCGCTTCCAGCAGCTCCAGCGCGGCGGCGTTCCATTTTGGCTGAAGCGCTGTGTCGTCCGCTTGTTTTTTCAGTCCATCAATCAATTCGTTAAGTTCCATGCCAAGACCTCCTTCGTTATCATGCCCTGCTCACGTATTCGCCCGTGCGGGTATCCACAATCACCCGCTCGCCTTCGTCGATGAACAGCGGCACCTTGATTTCCGCACCGGTCTCAAGCGTTGCGGGCTTGGTGGCGTTTGTGGCGGTGTCGCCTTTAAAGCCGGGATCCGTTTCCGTGATCTGTAAGGTGACGGTGGTCGGCGGCTCCACGCCAAAGACATTGCCCTTGTAGGATAAAATCTTACAGACAAACTCCTCCTTCACGAACTTGAAGCTGTCCGGCAGATCCGATTTGTTGATCGGCACAAGCTCATAGGTTTCACCATCCATGAAATAAAAAAGATCGCCGTCAGAGTAGGAATAGCTCATCTCTTTGCGCTCAATGAACGCGGAGGGGAATTTGTCCGAGGGATTGAAGGTGCGCTCCACCACCGAACCCGCAATCACGTTGCGGAGCTTTGTGCGCACAAACGCCGCGCCCTTGCCGGGCTTTACATGCTGGAATTCGATGATCTGATAAACGGCGCCCTCCATCTCGAAGGTCACGCCATTGCGGAAATCGCCAGCTGAAACCATGGGAATATACCTTCCTTATCTTCTTGACTTACAATCCTATCCATTACTATACCTGATTGCGGCGGAAAATGCAAGGCTTTTCACAGATTTTGCTCCAGGAACTCCAATTCGCCTGTTTGGAGGTTCAGGCGGCGGTAATAGCAGTTGCGGTGGCTGCCATCCGTGTTTTTTGTGTGGCAGATCCCTCCGCGCTCCGGTGTGACCAAAAAAACCAGTGAGTTCTGTTCGCAGTTGACGCGTATCTCCTCCAGCGCAAAGGAATTGCCGGATTCCTCGCTGCCCTTATACCAAAGCCGCCGGCGCGAGGTGCTGAAAAACACCGCCTTGCCCAGACGGATTGTTTCGCGCAGCGCTTTCTCGTTGACGTATGCCAGCAGGATCACCTCCATTGTTCTGGCGTTCTGCACCGCAACGGGCAGCACCCTGCAGCCCTTCAGCCGCGCAAGCTTTTTAAAATCCAGCGCCAGCCGGACACCTTCCTCCCGTTCGCTCATGCTAAGCTTCCTTCCCTTTTTTTTCATCAGGCGTTCCTGCCGCTTTTCCGCTCTTGCCTGAAGGACATTGCTCGAAACCAGCAGCAGAAAAATCGCCACAAAGATCAGTGTAGAAAGGGCGTACATATCCGGCTTGACGCGCCTTTTGGTCATGGAATAAATGTAAAGCGGCAGGGTCTGGTATTCGGTGCCGGAGACGAAGTAGCTGATCACAAAATCATCCAGCGAAAGCGTGACCGCCATCAGAAAGGCGGAAAGCACGCCGCTTGCAATGGAGGGCAGCACAATCTTCGCAAAGGCCTGCAGCTGTGAGCAGCCCAGATCCTGCGCGGCCTCCTGCAAATGCGGGTCAAGCTGCCGCAGCTTGGGCAAAACGGAAAGGATCACATAGGGCAGACAAAAGGTGATATGCGCCGCCAGCAGCGTTCCAAAGCCCAGCGCCTGGCGCAGCCCCAGCAGCCTTGCACCGAACACAAACAGCAGCATCATGGAAATGCCGGTGACGATATCCGGGTTCATCATGGGCAGATTGGTAAGCGAAAGGGTGGCGGATTGCAGCCGCCTGCGGCGCATCCGGTCGATGCCGATGGCGGCCACGGTGCCAAGCACCACCGCCGCCGCCGCCGCCAGCAGCGCGAGCACTAGGGTGTTGCCCAAGGCGCGGCGGACAGCCAGGTTCCCCGCCAAATCCGCGTACCAACGCAGGCTAAAGCCGCTAAGGGAGGAAGTGGAGACGCCCGTGTTGAACGAAAAGACAAACATCACCGCCATGGGCGCGTAAAGAAAGAGCAGGATCAGCGCGCTGTGGAGGCCGGTCAGGCTGCGCACGGGGGAAAGCCCGCCAGAATGCTTCATACCACAAACGCCCCCTCCTCTGAACCGTCGGAAAAGCGCTTCATCACCATCATGCAAAGCACGATCAGCAGCATCAAAATCAGCGAAAGCGCGGCGCCCGTGTTGTAATCATAGGCGGTGAGGAACTGCATTTCGATCAGGTCGCCTATCAGCATCGTCTTGCTGCCGCCCAGCTTCTGGCTGATATAAAAGGTGCTCACCGAGGGCACGAACACCATCGTGATGCCCGAAGCAATCCCCGGCAGGCTCATTGGCAGCGTCACCTTGCGCAGCACGCCAAAGCCCGTTGCGCCAAGATCCTGCGCCGCTTCCACCAGGGAGGGGCTGAGCTTTTGCATCACGGTGAAAATCGGCAGCGCCATATAGGGCAAAAAATTATAGACCATTCCCAAAATCACGGCGCCCGGGGTGAAGAGCATCCGCACGGCGGGCAGGTGCAGCCAGCCCAGAAGGCTGTTGATCACGCCGTTGTCGTTGAGAATGGTGCGCCAGGAATAGGTGCAGATCAAAAAATTCATCCACATGGGCACCATGATCAGCAGCATCAGGTTGCGCTGCGCACTGCGCCCGGAATGCGCCATAAAATAGGCAAGCGGGTATGCCAGAAGCAAGCAGATGGCGGTCGCCGCCAGGGCATAGAGCATGGAATAACCGAACACATGCGCCAGCGAGGCGCGTTTTTCCGCCGTGGCGGTCAGTGCGCGGAAGATCTCCAGCGTAAAACCGCCCTGCCGGTCGGAGAAAGCGTAAAACACCACCATCCCCATGGGAACCAGCACAAACAGCAAGCACCAAAGCATATAGGGCGCGTTGAGCAGGGGGGAACTGCGTTTTTTCATGGCTCAGTCCTCCCCCGGCGCGGCGTTGGAAAGCTCTTCAAATTCATCCGAAAAGCAGGAATAATCCCCTATCAGCTCCGAATAGGCGGATTTTTTCATAATGTGGATTTCCTCCGGCTTGATGGAAATGCCGATCACATCCCCCTCCCGCTGGACGTCTGTGGACTGGATCATCCACTTGAAGCCCTTGACATCCACGATGAATTCGTAGTGCATTCCCTTGAAGGTGACGCTGGTGACGGTTCCCTGCAAAACACCGTCCTGCGGCGGAACCACGTCCACGTCCTCCGGGCGGATCACAACATCCACGCGTTCATTTTTTTCAAAGCCTTTATCCACACAGGGGAAACGCATCCCCGCGAAGCGAACCAAGTAATCGCCCGGCATCACGCCGTCTAGGATATTGCTTTCACCGATAAAATCCGCAACAAAGGCGTTCTTCGGCTCGTCATACACATCCTTTGGCGTGCCGATCTGCTGGATTTCTCCCGCATCCATGACGACGATGGTATCACTCATGGAAAGAGCCTCCTCCTGGTCATGGGTAACATAGATGAAGGTGATCCCAAGCTGATGCTGGATGGATTTCAGCTCCATCTGCATATCCTTGCGCAGCTTGAGATCCAGTGCGCCAAGAGGCTCGTCCAGCAGCAAAACCTTCGGTTTGACCGCCAGCGCCCTGGCGATGGCGACGCGCTGCTGCTGCCCGCCGGAAAGCGAGGCGACGGAGCGTTTTTCAAAGCCGGAGAGATTGACAATGCGCAGCATTTCCGTCACGCGCCGCGCGATTTCTTCCTTTGGCAGCTTGCGCAGCTTCAGACCGAACGCCACATTTTTATAGACGTTCAGGTGCGGGAACAGCGCGTAGCGCTGAAAAATCGTGTTGACCGGACGGCGGTGCGGCGGCGTGCCGCGCATGGATTTTTCGCCGAAGCGCACTTCGCCGCCGTCCGGCTCCAAAAAGCCGGCGATGATCCGCAGCGTGGTGGTTTTGCCGCAGCCGGAGGGACCCAGCAACGTCACAAATTCCCCGTTGCGGATGTAAAGGTTCAGATCCTTCAGGATGGGCTGTCCGTCAAATTGCAGCGAAATATGCCGCAAATCAATGACAACGTCTTTTTCCAATTATCTACCCCCCATATCAGCTGTCAGGTTCCCGATGACACGGATTTAAATTCCGTTGGAATACTATACAATATCGCAAAAAAAATGTCAAGCGCGGATTTTTCCGTTTGCCACGCTTCCGGGCTTTTTGACGCGGCGAAGGGAGCAAGCGCCGTTTCCAGACCTTTTTTTGGCAGACGCAAAACGCCCTCCAAGGCGTATTGCCGCTGCCTGAATCGCTCTGTTTTTGAGCGGATTTTGTGCAGGTAGCCCCTAGAGCTTCGCCCTTAGCTCCACCACCTTGCCCAGGATCACCACCGGCAGGCTGCGCAGCTGCTCCTGCGTCAGGCAGATCGGCTCATAGTCCGGGTTGAGCGGCATCAGCAGGCGCTGGCTGCCGCGCTTGAGAAACTGCTTAATCGTTGCCTCCTCGCCCTGGATGCGCATCACCGCAATGTCGCCGTGGCGCAGCTCCGTCTGCCGGCGGACGATGACGGTATCCCCGTCAAAAATGCGGGGATTCATGCTATCCCCCTGCACCCGCATGGCAAAATGCTCACCGCGCCCGGCAAATGAGGGCGAAAGCTGGATGTTTTCCTCCGCACCGCGCCGGGGCCTTGTGCCGCGCCCGCTCGGCGGTCCGGCGTGAACAGTGCCCAAAAAGACCGCCGTCTGCCGCGCGGCAAGGGGCGTGCCCATCAGCAAATCCGCGCTGACCTGATAAAAATCCGCCAGCTTGGCGATCGTGCTCCTGTCGGGGAGGGTGTGCCCACATTCCCATTGGCTCACCGCCGTCTGGTGGATGCCAAGCGCCTTCGCCAATTCCTGCTGCGTCAAGCCGTTTTCCTTGCGCAGCTTCTGAAACATGTTCTGCATGGCTCTCATCTCCTCAGAAATATTATGAGCCATGCTTATATTTCCGTCAAGTGAATTGAGTTCACATCACGCAGGGGATTTCTGGCTGCGGCGGCGGAATCGACAATCGCGTTTATCCCACCAGCAGCCGGGCAACCCACACTTGTCCGGCTTTTATTCGACCTAAGCCAAGAAATTTTTTTTCGGGGTCATAGACGCGCAGCAATGCGCCCTCCTCACAAGGCGGCAACGCCGGCAGACGGTTCATATCCAGTGCGCCGCCGCTGCAGAAGCGCAGCGCCTGCGCGGCGCTCACCGCCACGGCGTGATAGGCCTCCAGCGCCTGGTCGATGGGCAGCAGATATTGCGCCGCCGCAATCCCCTGCTCCAGCGCTTCCAGGGTGACGCAACGCGCCGCCGGATAACCGTGCGCGGCGCAGCGGCGCAGCGCGGTCATCACCGCGCCGCAGCCCAGCCGCCGACCTATGTCGTCAATCAGGCTGCGGATATACGTTCCGGCGGAGCAGCGCACCGCAATCCCGTAGCAGTCCGGCTCCGGGAGATCAAGCAGCGCCAGTGAAAAAATTTCCACCGCGCGGGCGGGGCGTTCCACGGTGATCCCCTTGCGGGCAAGCTCATAAAGGCGCACGCCGCCCTGCGAAATAGCGGAAACCATCGGCGGCACCTGTTCAATTTTTCCGCGGAAGGGCGCCAGCGCGTCCGCGACCTGCGCACGGCTTACGCTGACCTCGCTGCGCGAAAGCACCCGCCCGGTGATATCCAGCGTATCCGTCGTGATCCCTAAGCGCAGCCGCGCCTCATAGGCTTTTTCGTGCGAGGGCAAAAAATCGGAAAACCGGGTCGCACCGCCCAGCAAAACGGGCAAAACGCCCGTTGCCATGGGATCCAGCGTCCCGGTATGCCCTGCCTTTTTTTCACCCAGCAGCCGCCGTAGCCGCGCCACGGCGGAAAAGGAGGTGATCCCCTCCGGCTTATCCAGCAAAAAAAGTCCGTTCATTCCTCAGTCCTCAAACCCGGTTTTCGTATTCCTCCAACGTATCCGCAATGTGCGCGATCATGACGCGGATCGTTTCCTCCAGCGGCAGCTCGCTTGCGCAGCCCGCCGCGCGGGCATGTCCGCCGCCGCCCATTTTAGCGCAGATATCCGCCGCGTTGACCGGCGCATTGCTGCGCAGCGAAAGCTTGAAGCTGCCGTCCTTGCGTTCCCGGACGGAAACGCCCACCAGCACGCCCTCAATCTGCCGGGTCTGCGGCACCAAGCGGATATATTCCTCCTCATTGGAGCCGCTGCGGCGCAGCATCTCCTGCGTCACAGTGATCAACGCCACACGACCGCCGCAAAAATAGCGCATTCCCTCCAGCGCCATGCGCTCGAGTGCGGCGTAGGTTTTGGTTTTGGTTTCAAAAAACGCCCGATCCAGCTCCGCCGAGGGCACGCCAAGCTCTAGGTAGTGCGCGGCGTAACGATGACTGCGGGCGGTGGTGTTGGAATAGCGGAAGCAACCCGTGTCCGTGGAAATACCGGCGTAAAGGCAGGCGGCAATTTTACGGTCGATTGGCACGTCAAGCAGCGCAAGGAGTTCGTGGATCATCTCCGCCGTTGCGGCGGAATCCGCGTCAAGCAAGGTCTCCCGGGCAAAAAGGGTGTTGGTCGCGTGGTGGTCAACTGCAAGCGCGACGCGCCCGCCAAAGCGCTCCTCCAGCCCCTTGCCCAGCAAAAACTGATCCGCCACATCCACGCAAACCACCAGCGCGTCCTCCCGTTCGCACAGTTCCAAGCCCTCGCGCATGAAATCGAACACCGCCGGAATGGGATCCTCGCAAAGGAAGTTGACCGGTCTGCCCAGCGTCTGCAGCGCATGCGCAAGCGCAAAAGCGCTGCCCAAGGTGTCGCCGTCCGGGTGCTGGTGCGCCAAAAGCAGCACCGCGCCGGCGCTTTGCAGCCGCAGAGCGGCCTGCCGCAGGTCAATGAGCTTCATTCGCTTCCATCCTGTTCGTCTGTTTTTGGCACCAGCAGTTCAATCAGGCGCGTGATGCGTGTGCCGTCCTCAATCGAAGCGTCGGCAACAAAGCGCAGCTCCGGCGCCTTGCGCAGCCGCAGGCGTCTGCCAAGCTCCCCGCGCAAAAAGCCCGCGGCGCTCTTCAAGCCCTTCACCGCCTCCTCGGCGGCTTCGCGCCCCTCCATCGCGCTGAGGAACACCTTCGCGGCGGCGGCGTCGGCGCTTAGCTCAACGCGCACCACCGTGAGCAGCTTTCCCTGCACGCGCGGATCCTTGAGCTCCCGCAGCAGGGCAATCAGCTCGCGTTTCAGGTCTTCCGCCGTGCGGTTGATGTGGTAACCCGGCATGGGAACCTCCTGTTTCCTTTGGACAAATGCGTCTCCGACCGGTCGGTCTTGCATCGGCTGATGATTTGCGGCTTTGGGACTGCCGCGCGACCCTTGCAAACGCGCCGACCTCCGGTCAAGGCGGCAGGGGAAAACCTGCCCGGCGCTTCAAAGCCCTAATCCCTGTATTCCTCCATTATATAGACCTCAAAGATATCCCCTTCGCGCGCGTCGCTGAACCTCGCAAGCGTTACGCCGCATTCATAGCCTGCGCTTACGTCCTTCACGTCGTCCTTAAAGCGGCGCAGGGAAGCAATCTCGTCCTCCGCAACAATAGCGCCGCCGCGCACCACGCGCAGCTTTGCGCCGCGGGTGATCTTGCCGTCAAGCACATAACTGCCCGCCACGTTGCCCGCCACGGACGATATCCTCCAGATTTGCCGCACCTCCGCGCGCCCGATCTGCACCTCGCGGAACTTTGGCGCCAGCATCCCCTTGATTGCGGATTTGATCTCCTCAAGCATGTCATAGATGATGCGGTAGCTGCGCAGCTGCACGCCGTCGCGCTCCGCATTGGCGGCCGCAACGGGATCCGCACTGACGCTGAAGCCGACGATAATCGCGCGGGAAGCGGCGGCAAGCATCACGTCCGATTCGCTGACCGCGCCCACGCCGGAATGGATTACCTGCACACGGACTTCCTCATTGGAAAGCTTGAGCAGGTTTTGTTTGACCGCTTCGGCGGAGCCTTGCACATCCGCCTTGACGATGATGTTGAGATCCTTGCGTTCTCCCTCCTTCAGGGAATCGAAGAGGGTTTCCAGCGTCACCAGCTCGTTTTGCTGGAAAATCTCCTCCTTGGAACGCTGCTTGCGCTGCTCCACCAGCTCACGCGCCAAGCGCTCGTCTGTAACGGCATCGAAGCCGTCGCCCGCCTGCGGGGTGACCGCCAGACCCATGATTTCCACCGGGACGCTAGGTCCCGCTTCCTCAATCTGGCCGCCCTTGTCATCCAGCATCAGGCGCACACGCCCCACGCTCTCGCCCGCAACAATCACGTCGCCGCTGCGCAGGGTGCCGTTTTGCACCAAGAGCGTTGCAATGGGACCGCGGCCTTTGTCCAGCCGGGCCTCAATCACCACACCCCTTGCCGCGCGGTTCGGGTTCGCCCTGAGTTCCCGCACCTCCGCCACAAGC
>JAISQZ010000176.1 GCA_031273905.1 Oscillospiraceae bacterium
TGCCAACATGCCCTAATCCAACGGTATAAGGCCTAGCTGTTCCGCCGTCAATTCCGCGGCTTGGTACGCAGCCTGTGCAAGCTGCACCAGGCTGCCAAAGGGAGCCGGCGCCAGGCGAAGGTACTGCCCGGCGGGTGCAGGCAGCCGCCATTCGTTGCGGTTGCTGTCGGTCACGAAGAGCGTTGTTGTGGTTTTGTCGCTTCGCAGCGCCACCTGCCGCCCTTCGGAGCCAAGCGCTAGGCGGCGGGTGTTTTGGTTGACGAGCATCCCGCCGCAAAGCAGGGCGGTGACACAAAGAAGCAGCAGGCACAGCAGGGTAAACCGCTTGAGCAATTGCAGAGATTCCTTCATAATCATATATCCTTTCGTTTTGCAAGGACTATGTTTGATTATTAGTATTGCATTGCAAGCGGTTTATTATGATGTTTTTTGAAATTATTATTTTGTTTTTCGATCACGCGCCGGGAATTTGCAAGGAGCAACAGCGTCATAAAAAGCAACGGCATTCCCAACATCCACCCGCGACATGCGCGGCGAAAACGATTGATAGGGAAATCAACGCCCTAATAATCATGGCGCGTCAGATCCGCGTAATCCTCCCCCCCGACAATCACACGGGCGCTGCCGTTGTTCACCATAACCACCGGCGGGCGGGGAAAACGGTTGTAGTTCATCGACATGGAGTAATTATAGGCTCCCGTGGAAAGCACCGCCAGAATATCCCCCGGCTCCACCGTTTGCAGGGGCGTGAATTCCTGGATCAGATCTCCGCTTTCGCAGCAGCGCCCCGCAATGGTGACCGTTTGATCTGCCGGCTGATCTGCCTTGTTGGCGCAGAGCACCCGGTATTTTGCGCCATAGAGGATATAGCGCGGATTGTCATTCATGCCGCCGTCGGTCAGAACAAAGGTGCGCAGACCCGGAATTTCCTTCACCGCGCCAACCTCATAAAGTGTAATGCCCGCCGCGCCTGGGATGGAGCGACCGGGTTCGATCACAATAAAAGGTACCGCAAGCCCCAATTGCGCTGCGGTTATTTTCACGGCGGCGGAAACGCGCTCCATATATTCCGAATAGGGGCGCGGTGTGTCATTTTCATCATAGCGGATACCGAAGCCGCCGCCCAGGTTCAGCTCGTCCAATTCAATGCCGGATTGCGCTTTGATTTGCGATAAAAAGCCCAGCATGACCTGCGCCGCAAGCGCGAAGGGTGCGGTGTCGAAGATTTGCGAACCGATGTGACAATGAATGCCGCACAGCTCCAGGCTTTGCGATGCCAGCGCTTTTTTTGCGGCGTTGAGGGCTTCGCCCGTTTCCAGCGCAAAGCCGAATTTGGAATCAATCTGCCCGGTGCGGATGAATTCGTGGGTGTGCGCGTCGATGCCGGGCTTGACCCGAAGCAAAATCTTGATACGCTTGCCTTGACGCAGCGCTTCCGCATCCAAGCGGCGCAGTTCCTCCAGGTTATCCACCACAAAACGCACCGCACCCGCAGCCACGCCCTCGCGGATTTCCTGCGCGTTTTTGTTGTTGCCGTGAAAATAAATGCGTTCGGGCGGGAACCCGACCTGCAGGGCGGTGTAAAGCTCCCCGCCGGAGCAAACGTCCAGCCCCATGCCCTCCTGCGCCATAATGCGAAGGACTTCCTTGCAACAGAACGCTTTGCTGGCATAAAGCGCCAAGCCCCTGCCGTCATAAAACCGCTCAATGGAGCGCACATAGTCCCTGCAATTTTGCCGTAGCTGCGTTTCGTCCATTACGTAAAGCGGCGTGCCGTATTCTTTTGCCAGAGCGGGCGCATCGTAGCCGCCGATGGTCAAATGCCCGGCCTTATTCACATCCAAGCAATCCGAAGGAAACATAATAAAACTCCTTTACACAAGTGTTTCAATTTCTTTGAGCAGTTCCTCCCGTCCCGTGCGGGTGACGCAGGAAAAGGGGATTAACCGCTTGGCGCCGCTTGTGCGGAAATAATCCTCCGCGCGCGCCAAGGCGGCGGCGTATTCGCCCTGATTGAGCTTATCGCTCTTTGTCAAAACCACAACAAAGGGCAGTTGTTTTTCCCGCAAAAAAGCAAGCATCTGTTCGTCGTCCTTGCTGGGGGGGTGGCGCAGATCAATCAGCTGCACCACCAGGGCAATGGTGCGCCGGCTGTTGAAATAGCCCTCCATCAGTTCCGCAAAGCGGCGGCGTTCACTGTCAGAGCGCTTGGCGTAGCCGTAGCCGGGCAAATCCACGAGGCGGAGACCCCCGCCTCGGAAAAAATTGACCGTTACCGTTTTGCCGGGCACGGAACTGATCCGCGCCAGCCGTTTTCGGTGCAGGATGCAGTTAAGCAGCGAGGATTTTCCAACATTGGAGCGCCCGGAAAAAGCAACCTCGGGCAAATCGGAGGGCGGCAACTGCCTGGAAGTGCCAAAGGCCGCCTCAAAGGCGAAGCTGTTTGTATTCATGAAAGAGATTCTCCTGAAATGGTTCGCCCGCGCGGTGCTCCGCTTTTTCCCCAGAGGGTGCGGGCAGCAGGGCATATTCGGGCAGTTGTGAAAGATGCGAGATGCCCTGAAAGTGCAGCGCCGCTTTCACCGTGTCATCCACCTTGTCCAGGTCGGGCAGATTTTCCTCGGGCAGCAGCACCTGTGTGGCGCCGGAAAGATAGGCGGCCATCGCTTTTTCGCGCAGCCCGCCAATGGGCAGCACCCGCCCGGTCAGGGTGATCTCCCCTGTCATTGCCACGTTCGGATTGACGCGCAGCCCGCTGAGCGCGGAAAGCAGCGCGGTGAAAACCGTCACGCCTGCGGAGGGGCCGTCCTTGGGAACCGCGCCTTCCGGCACATGGATGTGGATATCCGAATCCCGGTGGAATTCCGCGGGCAGTGCAAGCGCTTTGGCATGAAAGCGCAAATAGCTCACCGCCGCTTGCGCGGATTCCTTCATCACATCGCCCAAGGAGCCGGTAAGGGAAAGCTTGCCGCTGCCGGGCATTACCAAGGCTTCAACGGGCATGACATCCCCGCCTGCGGGGGTCCAGGCCAAGCCGTTGACCACGCCGACGGCGGCTTCCCGGTTGCGGTGATCCGCTTTGTATCTGCGTGCGCCGAGCCATTCCTCCAATTGCTCTGGCTTAAGCAAAAGCTTAAAGCCCTCGTCTTTTACCACCTCGCCCGCGCATTTGCGGCAAAGCGCCGCCAACCGCTGTTCCAGCTTGCGCACGCCCGCTTCCTTGGTGTAGCCTTCAATTACCGTGCGCAGCGCACCGTCCGTCAGACGCAGCTGCGCCTTTTTCAGCCCGTGCTTTTTGATCTGCTTGGGCAGCAAATGCCGTTTGGCGATCATAAATTTTTCCTGCTGGGTATACGAGGGCAGCTCTATGATTTCCATGCGGTCAAGCAGCGGGGCTGGAATGCCGCTGTAATCGTTCGCGGTGGTGAGGAAGAGCACACGGCTCAAATCGAAGGGCAGCTCCAGGTAATGATCTCGGAAAGCGGCGTTTTGTTCCGCATCCATCACCTCCAGCAGCGCGGAAGCGGGATCACCGCGGTAATCGCCGCAGAGCTTATCCACTTCGTCCAGCAGCAAAACGGGGTTCATGGAACCCGCCTGCACCATGGCGCTGAGGATGCGCCCGGGCATTGCGCCCACATAGGTTTTGCGGTGCCCGCGGATCTCTGCCTCATCGCGGATGCCGCCCAAGGAGATGCGCGCGAACTTGCGACCCATCGCCCCGGCGACGGAACGGGCGACGGAGGTTTTCCCCACGCCAGGCGGCCCGACCAGGCAAAGAATTTGCCCGCCGATTTCCGGCGCAAGCTTCCGCACCGCGAGCAGCTGCAAAATGCGCTCCTTCACTTCCTTCAGACCATAGTGGTCATG
>JAISQZ010000171.1 GCA_031273905.1 Oscillospiraceae bacterium
AGGTCAGCCCAAGCGATTGTGTCACCGACAAAGGATTCGCCGCTGCCCTTCACTTCTGTGGTGGCATTATAGGCATAGATGAATTCATACGCGCGGAAGCCCGCCGCAACGAAGGTGATGTTCTGCCCACCGTCGCCGCCCGCAAGATTCGTAAAACTTGCCTCATCTTCTTTTGTTAAAGTGCCGGCGGCTTTTTTCGTGTCATAGGTTGTTTTCTCAATCCACACGTAGCTAAGCCCCGCGCCGGCATTGCCTGTCGGAAGCGCAGGCGGGGTGATGGTATTGGTTGCGCTAGGCAGTTGAACGGAAGCCCCGGCGGAGCTGCCGTCCATCTTTAGGAAAATCGCGTTGGGGATCACAGGATCCTTCAGTTCTGGCGTAAAGGTATCCGATTCTGTAGCCGCCACATCCAACGCTGTTGTCCCCGGCGTCATCTCATACGCATCGTCCGCCACGGCGCTGGCTAAGGCGTTTTCCTTGCTCATAACAGCGGTATAGACCGGGGAATTGTTGATGGTCAGGGCTTCCACCGGGATCACGTCGCCGAAATCCGGATCAATAACCTCCCAGGGAGCATGTGTCACACCCAGCCAGCCGTCATTGGTTTGCTGAATGACATAACCCGGCAGTGCTTCCTCCGGCAACCCCAAGAAACCCGCGCCTGTGCCCGTGGGCATCGTCGCTTCCGTCAACTCGGGCTTCACGCGGAGATAGAAGGAAACGAAGCTTTCCTTCGCAGTTGCTGCGTACGATATTTGATTTTCCATTTCTGAGGTGGTACCATCCGCAAAGGCGCCCTTTGCAACAATGGCGGAATAAGTATCATACGCCGCAATCGGCGCCGCGAAGTCACCCGCAACATTGTATCCGCCCGGATAGTCCGGATCCGTCGTTACGCGGTCGAACCAGGCCATAGGATAGTACTTGAACCAGTTGTAAGCGCCCGTGTAGCCGTCCGCGCTTTCCTTCATCCCGGAAATCTTGAGCGGGAACGCAATTTGCCAGTCAAAAATATTGGCGTAGCTTCCGGCGGTGTCAAGACCCTCCAGCGCGAACAAACCGTTCGTGGGAGAGCTTTTATAGACCTGGCTATCCTCCAGGGTGCGCGGTGCCTCCGTAAGGTCAACCGGCGTAACATCGCCGGTCGCGGTAACCATCACCGGCTCATAGACACGGCTGTCATAATAGACCGCCGCAGTGAGGCTGCTGACATATGTGCTCGAAGTGGTCCAACTGGTCACCTTGAGCACGTCGCCCGCCTTTACCTTAACCGGATCGTCGCTGTTCAACGGCGTTGCGTTGAACGCCTTCGAGGTCGCGTCATAGAGATATACCTCAATTCCGCGCTCAACACTCGCGCTGTCGGTGGTTGAATCGGCGCTTACGCCCACCACCAACACGCCGAAGACCATGCAAAAAGCCAAAAGTGCGCTCAATGCCTTCCTAAGGTACTTCAATCGTATTTCCTCCCTTGCTTATTATGGAAAGCTCTGCTTCAATGCAGGAAAATTTCGAAAAGTCTGATGCGTTAAAAGGTCGGTTTCTGCGTGAGGGAAGGAGCCGGAAGCCCCAGCGCCGCATTGTAAAGAAGCTGAAGGTCATCCGAACCCAGCGCCGCCTGCGCACCCGGTGCGGCGACATCCGCCGCAAGGTGATAGGGATTTTCGAAGGGATTTACCGAAGTTTTATCCGGAAGCCTGATTGTATCCTTCCCCGCGAGCATCGCCTGCAAAATCCAATAATCGTCAAGGTTGATGATGAAGTTGCCGTCAAGATCTCCAAAAACAACCAGAGCGTACCTGCCGTAACCTGGATTTTTGTTCATGTCGTGCAATTCCAGTTCGGTGCCGGTGCCATATTCATATTTATGATTGGGTTTTCCCTGCACGTTATTGCTGACCTTGAGGAGACCGCCGTTCGTGATGTTGAAATAATCCGAAAACGGGTTGACCACCTCTCCGCCCGCCGTTTCGCCCCACGCATTGGCGCCCAAGCCGCCCATATCCACTGGGATCTGCGGATCCACCAGCTTTTTTTGGGTTCCCTGCTGCGTCATTTCGGCGGGAAAACCGTAGATATAGCCGTCATACGCGGATTCGCTCCCGAGCGTTTTTACCAAGATACCCGCGTCGGGCTTCACGGAAAGCACGGGCGGATGAGGATTCGGGAAGATGCGCAGGTTGGCCTGCGAAACATCAATCGGGAACGTGGACGCACTATAGTTATAGGTCGCCGGCATATAATTAACCCAATCGCTCGGCGAGCTTACCTGACTCGGGTCAGGCAGGTATTCCATATAATACGGAAATTCAGTGGAATCCGTATAATCCTTGTAGAGACCAATAAATCCGCTTTCTGTCGGTGTGAGCGGCGCAGTCTCCTTCACCCGGAACTTAAGCTGCAAAACCTCTTCTTGCTCGACCGGCTTCATCGTGTAAAAACCGTTGGCATCGTAACCCAACCACTGAAGCGTGATTACCCCCGCGTTCTGCGCAATTTCGGTTGTGATCGACACCGGCCATGGAACATCCGCAATCAACGTGTCCGTAAGGTCAAAAGTGCCCTGTGCAAAACCGTTGAACGTTTGATAAGCGGGAACGCCCTCCACCGTCTTCATAAGATCAGCACCGGGGCCGGCATAGCCAAGGGGTTCAAAAAAATTGTTCGCGTAAAAGATTTGAAGCCGCTGCGAGGGCAGATGGAAATTGTTTCCATTGTTCTGCGCCTGAATCTTAAGCGTAACGGTAAAAATCGATCCAAGCTCCGGATTCGCCTGATCCGTCGTCAGTGTGTAGTAAACCTTTTCGCCGGCAGCATATGCGGGAATCGCCATGGATATGGCAAATACGACCATCACCAGACCGAGCGTAAGAATCCTTTTTGCCGATTTCATGCCCACACCTCCCAAAGTCTTCGGGCAAAGCGCTTGAGCAAACAGCGCCGCCGATGTCCTCTTCATAAAACCCTTCTTCATCTTTCCGCGCGGGGGAAAGCGGGTAACCTTCCCCCGCGCGTTTGTTCATTTTAGCCGCCTGTTTGTGGCGCCGCCGGCTTGCCCGGGGTGACGAGCGTGTTGTCATCCGCACCGAGAACACTGGCGTAGGACTGGCTGACATACTTCAAGCCACCTGACTTGAAGACCGCCACATCCCCGTTTTCGATCACGCCATCCGCTTTCACGTCAAGCGCCATTACCTTCGGGGAAAATTCTACGTTTTCATCCCACTTCTGTCCCGCCGCAACCATCTTAGCGTCCGTCTGCTCCGAGGACTCCAAAACAGTGCCGTTGCCATTGACATCGCCGAAATAAACCGCCTTCAGGACATAGATCACTTCGCCTTTGTTGTTTTTGACATTCACCGTGGCTCCTGTGGTGTTGCTCTTGCCGCTTGCGTTCGGCACAATTTCCGCCGTGCCGTTGATTACCTGATACGGCGCGTTTTTGCCCGCTGCCGCAGCAAAGGAGGGCTTTGAAACGTCAAGACCATAGATGAAGCCGTCATAAGGCGCGTCATTGCCGGTGCCGTCCGACAGCACAGGCGTTACGCTTTCCTCCCCTGCGAGCAGCGCGGTTTCAAGAAAACCGCCGTCCGTCTGCGTCGAATAAGCCAGTGCCTCAGCGTTATATTTCGCCATGTCGACGGTGATCATGCTTGGGATTCCACTGCCGGTATAGACATAAGCGCCCGCTTGCGGCACAATCGCCACCATGTAATCCAAGACTTCCAGCAGCTTATTGCCAGCGGCGTTGATGCTTGCCTGCGTCTGCGCATCGTAGGTCTGCCCGGAAGCCTCAAGGGTATCCCTTTGCCCGAGCAGGTCAGTTGCAGCGACGTAAGCGGTTGTGTAAGCTTGCGCATAGGTCTGCACGAAAAAGTCCTTATACTGGACAATCGCCGCACTCTGTGAGGCCGCCGCATTCAGCGCATCGGTAATCGCATCCCAATTATAGGACGGCTTGTCGGGGTCGGGATCGGGTTCGGTGTCCTCGGAAGCAAGCCGCACACTCTTCAGAGCCAAAACCAGCTCGTCGCGCGCCCTGGTCAGCTTGCTTTGCGGGGTGAACGTATAGCCACCATAAACCTTTAATGCCCCATACGTCGTCCATGCATCCGCGCTAACTTCTACGCTGGCGTCTTCGCCTTCGCCTAGCGCACCCAAGTAACCGGCATCAGCAAGGTCGAAATCGCTTTCTTCGCTAAACTCTGTCCGGATGCCATCCGCGAAGAACCAAGCGTTCATCAGCGTGCGCACCGTGCCGCCATCGAAGGTTTCCTCGCTGACCGTGTAATTGCCGTCATAGTACGGGTCAAGCGATTGCTGCGTTTCATACGCAGTCCTCAGCGCCGCCAACGTAACCTTTTTCGTGCCAAAGGTCCATTTCTCCGCGTCCTGAAGCTGACGCGCCATCGGTGCATGGTATGCCACCTTATAGACCAGCCACCACTCGGCAACCCTATCGTCCAGATTGTTCTCAGTTACCTCGTCTATGAACATAGCGCAGGTTTCCTTGAGCGAACTTTCCGCATAGGCAATTTCCAGTGCGCTCGGCGGATTTTCGCCTGTGCTTTCACGCCGGATCAGATCCTGCGCCATCGCGATTGCGGAGACCGCTTTTTTGTACCCCATCGGGACAAAATCCATCGCGTCAAAGAACCGGTAGCCCTCTTCATAATACCGCAGATCGTCACTAGGATCGTCGTCAACCCGGTCGTTATCCCCCAGGACAAGCGACAGCAAATTCTTCAGAACGCCAACGCGGTCATTGGTGCCCGTGCCGCCGGAAAGACTGGCCGCAATTTCGTCAAGCGTCTGCTTCGTACCAACCAAATCTTTTGCGATGGTCGCTTTCGACGGGTTGGCATAGTTGCTGTCCTTCGGCTTCATCGCATAATACGCCGCCTTGGCAGTCAAATCCATATAGCCGTCAAACAGACTTGCGCCAGCGCTGCCGTAATCCCTTTTTTGCGGGTCATTCGCCCGCACCGCGTTGAAAAGCTCCGGCAGACCGTAGGTGTTTTCAAAAACGATCTTGATTCCATTCATCATGAACGACTCTTGATACGACTGCTGATCATATCCCCCAGGGGTACCCGAGGTGCCGTTCTTCACCGTGCCCTGCCCCAAAAGGTAGAATATCAAGTCGTGATCTTGTTCCCCCGTGCCTTGTGCCCCCGGACCGAAGCCGGACGACTCGCCCGTCGCGTTCCCTTCCTCATCCACTTTGTAGCCGATCACCTTTTCATTGGGATCCACGCCCTCTTTGAGCTTGAAGGGGCGGATGGTCGCGCCGGAACCGCTGCTGTCCGTCGTTGCCACAGCCTCAAAGTTCTGCGTCAGGAACTCTGCCAGCGTTGGGTTGTCGTACGGGAAAGTGTCTTGTTCGCCGGGATTCTCCTGTTCATAAGGATCCCAAATCACTTTGGCCGCCTCAGTGTGTACGGCCGTATGCGCAGGGATCGCGGGATTGCTGCCGGATGCGGGTATCGCTTCCCTGTCGAAATCCGCATCGCGGGCAATCTGGATGGAAATGCCGTCCGCCAGATCCTGCAGCGTGCTGTTCTGTGTGAAATACAGCGCCTCAGGCACAACAACGCGGTTGGCGAAGCCTTTTTCCGGTGTGGACCTTGCCGTTTCCTCATCCCCACCAGTATACAGTATCACTCCTTCCGTGTCGTCGGTTATATCCTTCTTGCTTGTTGCGCTGTCGTAGTATTCATATTCGGCGATATTATTCACATAATGACTCTTATAGTTTTCCGTGCCGGCAAGATAGGTGTAAAGCCTGGTTTCAATGCCCTGCGACATCGCCGAGTCATTGGCGCCCGTTCCGCGGATGATGTCATAGGTCAGCGTGATAATGGCAACGCTGTTGGCCGGAATTTTGTTGCCGCTATAATCCACGCGGAGATCCGCCACTTCCCCCGGCCTAACTATGTGGTTCGCTATTTGAGCCGTTGAACCGTTTGATTGAACAAGCACCACCGGCGTACCGGCAAGTGTCGTAACAGAGCTGCCGTTTGAATGCTTCACGCTGGCGCTGACCAGCTTGAAGGAATACGCCTTTTCGGACTTCTTTGCCTTTGCATAGTTATAATTGACAGCCGGAAGCCCGCCGCTATCGTTTGCCAGCTGGAACTGGAAATACTGCTGCGCAGCCGCTTCACCAAAGGCGCCGCGGTGCACCTGCATGCTCGGGATTTCAATCGTCGGCTCGCGGTAGCCTTGGGACCGGGAAGCACCCATGAGATCGGAAACCAAGGGGAGCGCAGAAGCGACAATGCGGTCGCCCCCCTTGCCCAGTGCCCAGATCAGGTTGCCCACCAGCGCCTGCAGATTGTTCTGTCCCACCGACAGGAGACTATCAAGCGAGGTGTAGGTCGCGCGGTGATGCGCCGTAACCGTGCCGGGCAAAATCAGGTCAAGCACATTGAAGATCACGCCAAGGAGTACCTTCACGGTGGTTTGATTGAGCCCTTCATTGGATGCCCCGTTCTTCACCAGAATCCCCAAGATGCCGCTGAGGTTCAGGTCGAGGACATTCTTAATGATTGTGTTGTACAGCAGCTGATCAAAGCCGCCGGTGGAAACGGAGCTTGGCAGCCAAGCAGGATCAATGATGCTGAACAGGATATTGTTGACCGTCTGATAGCTCGCGCTTGCGTTCAGCCCATTGCTGGACGTCGCCAGCTTTGCGGGATCAACCACGCCGCCGTAGCTGCCGACCACCCAGTTCATCAGCTTTGC
>JAISQZ010000009.1 GCA_031273905.1 Oscillospiraceae bacterium
GGCAAGCTCAGCGACGATGACGCGGACTACGGCGTGCCGCTCAGCCCGCCTGCGGATCCCACGCCACCGGATAACAGAAACTTTACCGGCTGGTTCACCGCCGCGCAGGGCGGCGAACGGATCAGCAGTTGGCCCATCAAGTATCCCACTGCCAACACGGTCTTTTACGCGCAGTTCAGCGAACAGGAAACCTTCAGCGTCACCTATACCGCCGATTCCACAGCTGCGGCGGAAATTTCCGGCTATGCCCCCAGAACCTTCTCCGGTCTTGAAGCCGGTCAGCCCTACCGAGTGGTGGTGCTGACGGACGGCTTCCAGCGCCCCGGCTATGAGCTGGATTACTGGGTGGATGCGGAAGCGCCGACGGTGCCCATCCATATCAACCAGGAGATTACGATCACGCGGAATGTGACGCTGATTGCCGTCTGGAAGCTGCGAAGCGTATCCATCAATTACGTAATCAACTATACCGGCGGTATTGGGAAGACAGTTTTCACCCGCTATCTCCCCTATGGCAGCAACGAATATACGCCGTTGAGTGCTACGGAATTGGAGACCTTGCTTGCGAATCATGCGGCCTTTGAAGCAAGTGAGGCGCCCGCGCCCCACAGGGGGGAGAGGATCGCGGATCAGGACGTCTGGGACAAAGTTCCCTCGCTGCCCATACAGGGCGATGTGCGCATTGAGGTTGCCTTCACCAAAATTGACTATCCCTTTAAAGTGACGGTCTATGCCTGGCGGGATGGCAGTAAGAGCGCACTGATCGACGAAGAAATCTTCCAGTTCAACTATAGAGATGTCATTCGGGATCGGATTGCCGCGCAGATCATTCCCTATGCCAATGCTTTGCTGCCGGGCTACGCAGTGGTCAATGCCGTCGGCGCCGCCGCGGGAACCGGCTCTTGGACGAACACTAGACCAACGACAAGCGGTTGGACCATGCCGGACGAAGCGACCATGGGCACAAGTTCCAGCCTGGAGGTTTTGTTGATCCCGAAGGACGTTGCCATCCGGTTCAACGGGACGCTGGGCGACGGTGATCCGGAAGCCGCCGAAATTCAGGGGAAATACGAAAACACAATCAATGCCAGTCAGCACGATTACTTCAACGCACTGGCTGCGCGCGCCGCCGCCCAGGGGAAGCGCTGGGTCTGCACCGTCGGCGCAACCGCGTATTACAATCTGCCCGCTACCTTCCCGCTCAACGGTATGACCTTTGTGCTTGAGGATATCCCCAGCACCGCCGTCTATTATTCCGTCTCCTTCGCCAGAGCGGCGGGCGATCTTTCCGACGGTGCGCTGCCCCCGGCGCTGACGAACATTGAGGACGGCAGAGCAATCACGCCGGCGGAGATTCAGAGCTGCGGCACGCTTTCCTGGAACCGGCACGCTTTCCGCGGCTGGTCCTTCACACAAAACCCGCTCGACACCAGCAAAATTATCACGGAATCCTTTAACGTGAGCAGCAACATTACGCTTTATGCCGTGTGGGAGGAAGAGGAGCCGGAGGTCACCTATTACACACTCACATACGCTCGGGCGATTGGCGATCCTTCTGTGGGCAACCTGCCGTCCGCGCAGACGGGCGTTGAGGCGGGCAGAGCGATGCAGGCGAGTGATTTGGCGCAGCCGGTTGATATGTCCGCCGAGGGCTATAGCTTCGCAGGTTGGTCCTTCAGCGGCGAGGACGCGCTGGATACTTCCAAAAAAATCACCGCTTCCTTCACGATGGACGGCAACAAAACCGTCTATGCCCTTTGGGAGCCCGTCACGCCGCCGGAACCTGGCGATGAATTAAGGCTTGAAGCGAAGCCCGGCACGGGTGTGGTCGTGGATGAAAAATTCATGATGATTTACGGCTTTGCGGAGGGTGTCTCCTCAGCGCAGTTGATTGGTGACGGCAAAACGACTGGCGGCGAGTATCTCTGCGTGAACAGGGACGGCGGGTTGGCAAGCGTCAACACGCTTAACTCAAATCGCTTGGCAACCGGAGACGTTGTGACTTTGACTGACGAAATAACCCTCGAGAAGAAGGATTATCACTTGGTTTTGTTTGGTGATGTGAACGGGGACAGCTACATCAACAGCGTCGATGCAAAAGCCTGCAAGGAATACATCGGGGCGACAGAGTTTCCGATGGGCGCCATCTATGTTGCGATGAGCTTCCTTGGCAATGACCAGCAGTTCCTTTCCCCGCCGACCAACGGCACACGGCTCGCGATTGAGGCACATCGCAAGGGGAGCGCTCCGCTCTTGTTCGGCGATCTTGCCAAAACGCGTGCAATCGCTTCAAGCAACACGCCGCTATCCTAAGCGCGAGGCAGTTTTAGGAGGGGCGTGCAACCGCGCGGAAAACAGGTATTGCACAAGTAAATCCGTTGAACAGGCAAAACATCCGCAGCCGGACTGTGATTCCTCACAATCCGGCTGCACTTTTTCTAAGGGAACTATGCACAACGGAAAACCTCCGTGAATCACACGCCTTTGCTTGACTTTTTCGATCCAAAACGGTATCATGTTCTTAACATGGAGGGGGAGTTGGCTTTTTGATGCGCAATACGGAAAAAACGATGGAAAAGCTTGTCGCGCTTTGCAAGGGGCGTGGCTTTGTTTATGCCGGAAGCGAAATCTACGGCGGATTATCCAACACCTGGGATTACGGTCCGCTGGGTGTGGAATTTAAAAACAACGTCAAGCGCGCCTGGTGGCGCAAATTTGTGCAGGAAAACCCCCATAACGTTGGGCTGGACTGCGCCATACTGATGAATCCGCAGGTTTGGGCGGCTTCCGGGCATGTGGGCGGCTTTTCTGACCCGTTGATGGATTGCAAAGCCTGCAAAACCCGCCACCGCGCCGACCAGCTGATCGAGGGCAGCGGCGCAAATCCCGCAGGCTGGAGCTTTGGGGAAATGAGTGCCTATATTGCGGAAAAACAGATTCCCTGCCCCGGCTGCGGCAAATGCGACTTTACCGATATCCGCAAATTTAATCTGATGTTCAAGACCTTCCAGGGCGTAACGGAGGACAGCAAGAACGAGATCTTTCTGCGCCCGGAAACCGCGCAGGGCATCTTCGTCAATTTTCCCAGCGTCCAGCGCACGGCGCGCAGGAAGGTTCCCTTCGGCGTGGCGCAGGTGGGCAAGGTTTTCCGCAATGAGATCACGCCGGGTAATTTTGTTTTCCGCACGCGTGAGTTTGAACAAATGGAGCTGGAATTCTTCTGCAAGCCCGGCACGGAGATGGAATGGTTTGCCTATTGGAAGGAATTCTGCAAGCAATGGCTGCTCAGCCTGGGATTAAAGGAAGAAAACCTCAAGCTGCGCGACCATGCGCCAGAGGAGCTTTCGCACTATTCCAACGCCACCACTGATTTTGAATTCCTTTTCCCCTTCGGTTGGGGCGAGCTTTGGGGCGTTGCCAGCCGCACGGATTTTGATCTCAGGCGGCATCAGGAGGCTTCCGGCAAGAGCTTGGAATATTTTGATCAGGAAAGCAATGAAAAATACATCCCTTATGTGATTGAACCCTCCTTGGGCGCGGACCGCGCGGCGCTTGCGTTCCTGTGCGATGCCTATGACGAGGAGGTGGTGGATGCCGAAAGGAACGACAGCCGCGTTGTGCTGCGTCTGCACCCGGCGCTTGCCCCCGTGAAGGCGGCGGTTTTGCCGCTTTCCAAAAAGCTGGGGGAACCGGCGCTGGCGCTGTATCAGCAGCTGGTGAAGCGCTTCCCCTGCGATTATGACGACGCAGGCTCCATCGGCAAGCGCTACCGCCGTCAGGATGAGATCGGCACCCCCTTCTGCCTGACCCTTGATTTCGAATCCATCGAAGACAATTGCGTCACCGTGCGCGACCGAGATACCATGGCGCAGCAGCGCCTGCCCATGGAGCAGGTTGCCGCCTTTGTGGAAGCGAAGCTGGATTTTTAAGCGCTTCGCGCGTTGTGTTCATTCGTGCTTCATTGCAATTCAATGTGGATAAAGAGGAGAAAAACCCATGCAAACCATCCAGATCACGGAGACCGTCCTGCGCGACGCGAACCAGTCGCTCATCGCCACGCGCCTGCCCTTTGCCGATTTCGCGCCGGTGCTCAAGCGGCTTGACCAAGCGGGCTACTATTCCCTGGAATGCTGGGGCGGCGCCACCTTTGATTCCTGCCTGCGCTATTTGGGCGAGGATCCCTGGCAGCGCCTGCGGGATATCCGCAGCGCCTGCCCCAACACCAAGCTGCAAATGCTTCTGCGCGGGCAGAATCTGTTGGGCTACAAGCATTACCCCGATGATGTGGTGCGCTTGTTTGTCAGGAAGAGCATCGAAAACGGGATTGATATCATCCGTATTTTCGATGCCCTCAACGATCTGCGCAACATTGAGGTCGCCGTGGAGGAAACCCTCAAAAACGGAGCGCACGCTTCCGGAGCCTTGTGCTTCACCACCAGCCCCATTCATACGCTGGAAAGCTTTGCCCGGCTTGCCAAGCAACTGGAGGGCATGGGCGTGCAATCCATCTGCATCAAGGATATGGCGGGTATTATGGGGCCGAAGGAAGCCTTTGACCTAGTGACGGCCATCAAGGCGAGCGTCAGGCTGCCGGTAGTGGTGCATACGCATTCCACCACGGGGCTTGGCTTCATGACGTTGCTCAAGAGCGCGGAAGCGGGCGCGGATGTGCTGGATACCGCCATTTCCGCCTTTTCCGGCGGCACCTCCCAGCCCGCGACGGAAACGATGGTCTACGCCCTGCGGCAGATGGGTTTTTCTGTGCGCTTGGATGATGCGGCGCTCAAGGATGTCAATGATTTCTTCAAGCCGGAATTCGCTAAATTTCTGGCGGACGGCACCCTGAATCCCACGGTGCTTGGCACCTCGCCGGATGCGCTCAATTACCAGATCCCCGGCGGGATGCTTTCAAACCTAGTGGCGCAGTTGACCGCGCAGAACAAGCTAGACCAGCTTGACGCGGTGCTGGAGGAGACGCCCCGCGTCCGTGCGGATCTGGGCTATCCGCCGCTGGTCACGCCCATGAGCCAGATGGTAGGCGCACAGGCGGCCGCCAACGTGCTTGCGGGCGAGCGCTACAAGAACATCTCCAAGGAAGTGCGCAGCTACGTCCGCGGCGAATACGGGCAGGCTCCCGGCACGGTGGATCCCGCCCTGCAAAAGAAAATCCTGGGCGACGAGGCTCCGGTAACCTGCCGTTTTGCGGATCTGCTTGAACCCGGGGTCGAAAAGGCTCGTGAAGCGCTGGGCGAACAGGCGCTCTGCGATGAAGACGTGCTCAGCTACATCGCCTTTCCCGCCCAAGCGGAGACGTATTTTGCGCAACGCGACGCCAAAAAGCGCAATACCTTCACATACGCCGTCCGGAAGCTTGACTAGGATCGGCTCGTGTCAACATGCTCCAGGAAAGGACAAACACGTCATGCATATTACACAATTAACTGTTCCGGAAGCACTGCTTTACGCCTTGGTCGGCATAACGGCCGTCATGACGATTCTGCTTTTGCTTTCGCTGCTGATCCGGCTGATTTCCAGGGCGGTCACCTTCAGTGAATCGCTTGCGAAAAAGCGGGATGCCGTGGTGCTGCGGGAAGAAATCCAGGCGCCCGCCGCTGCGGGGCAGGGGGGGATCCCGCTGCCGGAGGGCGAATCCCAGGGCAAGCTGACGCTGGTTGAAACAGACGAAGCGACTGCCGCGCTGCTTATGGCGGTTGTCAGCGACAGCAGCGGCATTCCCCTCAACCGCCTGGCGTTCAAAACAATCCGGCGCTTGCCGGAAGCAACGGAGGTTTAAGCAAGATGAAATATGTGATCACTCTTGGCAGTAAGCAATACGAGGTTGAGGTGGAGGAAAGCGAGGTTATCCTGAGCGGTGTAACCGAAGCGCCCGCCGCAGCCGCGCCCGCTTCAGCCGCACCCGTCGCGCAGATGCCGGCACCGGCGGCGCAGAGTGCGGTTCCAGCCGCAGTCGCCGCAGAGGGTATTGTCATTGCCGCCCCAATGCCCGGCACAATCCTCTCCGTCAACGTCGCCTTGGGCGACGCGGTCAAAGCGGGTCAGGTGCTCGCGGTGCTGGAAGCAATGAAGATGGAAAACGAAATTTCCGCCCCCTCGGACGGCGTGGTGAAGCAAATCCTGACCACAAAGGGCGCAGCGGTTGATACGGACGATGCGCTTGTGGTTATCTAACGGGAGAACGAAAGAATGAAAATTACGGATATCCTTGATGGGCTGTGGGCATCCTCCGGGATTGCGCAGTTCTTTGCGGACGACCAATTTGCTTGGAAAAACCTTGTGATGATCCTGCTGAGCTTTGTGCTGCTCTATTTTGCGATCTTCAAAAAATGTGAGCCGCTGCTGCTGGTTCCCATTGCCTTCGGGATGCTGCTGGCAAATCTGCCCGGCACCAATCTGATGGCGGATCCTGCGGGATTATTCAGCGCGGATGCTGCCCAGGCGGGTGCGCACTGGTACGACACCGGCTTGCTGCGCATCTTCTATATGGGTGTGAAAAGCGGGCTGTTCCCCTGCCTGATCTTTCTTGGCATCGGCGCAATGACCGATTTTGGACCGCTGCTTGCCAACCCCTCCAGCCTGTTGCTGGGCGCTGCGGCGCAGCTTGGCATTTCGGTTGCGTTTGTTGTTGCGATTCTGCTGGGCTTTACCCCGCAGCAGGCTGCCTCCATCGGCATCATCGGCGGGGCGGATGGTCCCACGGCGATCTTCATCACAGGTCGTCTTGCGCCGGAGCTGCTCAGCGGCATTACCATCGCCGCCTATTCCTACATGGCGCTGATCCCCTTTATCCAGCCGCCGCTGATGAAGCTGCTCACCACCCAAAAGGAGCGCGAGGTCAAAATGACCCAGAGGCGCAAGGTGAGCAGGCTTGAGCGCATCCTCTTCCCCGTGATTGTGCTGGTGCTCACCGTTTTTATCCTGCCGGATGTCGCGCCGCTGCTGGGGATGCTGATGTTTGGCAACCTCCTGCGCGAATGCGGGGTGACGGAGCGCCTGAGCGATACGGCACAGAACAACCTGATGAATATTGTCACCATCATGCTGGGCATCAGCGTGGGCGCAACAGCGGAGGGGAAAAGCTTTTTGGCTGGCAGCACACTGAAGATCATTGTTTTGGGGCTGATGGCGTTTTGCTTTTCCACTGTGGGCGGATTGCTTTTCGGCAAGCTGATGTATGTTGCCACAAAGGGCAGGGTCAACCCGCTGATCGGCTCCGCCGGGGTTTCCGCGGTGCCTATGGCGGCTCGCGTTTCACAGCGCGAGGGCGCGAAGTACCTCCCCGGCAATTATTTGCTCATGCACGCGATGGGTCCCAACGTTGCCGGCGTGATTGGCTCCGCCGTCATGGCGGGCTTTCTGCTGACGGTCTTCGGGGGCTAGTCAATATCGACAAATCCATAAGGCCTTGAAAAAAGTTCTTGTCAAACTGCACAAAGTGCAAAAAAGCCCTTGACGCGCACACAACAATCTGCTATAATTACATTACAGCGAGGGCGGTGCAACAGTGCTGTCTTCCAGTCGGTGCTTATGACGGTGAGGGTCCACCCGTTCCCATCCCGAACACGGTAGTTAAGCTCATTCGTGCTGACGATACTTGGCGGGTGACTGCCTGGGAAAATAGGTCAGTGCCGACACTTGAGCCGTCATCCTTCGGGTGGCGGCTCAAAGCATTTTCCCGCAGTGGAGTTCATGAAAAGGAGGGCGCGGTCGGTCATGCAGATCACACAACGTTGCTTTGCCGGCAAGCAGTCCTTTCCCTACTGCGGCTGTGGGGAACATTATAAAAAGAAGGATGCGGTGTAGTTTAGGCTGCACCTTATTTTTTTGGCGGGAGGCTTTAAAGGGTGAAAAAAGTCGGTTTGA
>JAISQZ010000028.1 GCA_031273905.1 Oscillospiraceae bacterium
CAAAGCGATGAAGGTGCTGCGTTCGCGCATTTTGCAGGCCCGGCGCGACAAACAGGCGCAGGCAATCGCGGGGGAGCGCCGTTCCCAGGTGGGCACGGGGGATCGCAGCGAGCGCATCCGCACCTATAATTATCCCCAAGGGCGCGTGAGTGACCATCGCATCGGGCTGACGCTCTATAAAATCGAGGCGATTCTCAACGGCGACCTCGACGAGGTGATTGACGCGCTGATTACCGCCGATACCGCCGAAAAGCTAAAGAACAGCGAGGGCTAAGCGCCGCATGAACAAGCACACGCAGCGCCTTTGCGCCGCAAGACCGGAGGATATTGCGGTCGCGGCGGCATTGCTGCGCCGGGGCGGGCTGGTTGCCATCCCCACCGAAACCGTCTATGGGCTTGCCGCCAACGCCTTTGACCCGCAGGCGGTGGCTGCGGTTTTTGCGGCCAAGGGTCGCCCGCAGGATAACCCGCTGATCGTCCACGTGCCGTGCGCCGGGGACGCGCACGTCTTAACGCGGCGCTTCTCCGCGCGCGCAAGCGCCCTGGCCGCGCAGTTTTGGCCAGGCCCGCTGACGCTCATCCTGCCCAAGTCCGAAAAAGTGCCGGATGCCGTCAGCGCGGGGCTGGATACCGTCGCGCTGCGCGTCCCGGCGCACCCGGGGGCGCTGGCGCTGCTCCTTGCCTGCGGCTGCCCGCTGGCAGCGCCCTCCGCCAACCGCTCCGGCTCCCCCAGCCCCACCACCGCCCGGCACGTGCTGGAGGACCTGGACGGGCGCATCGATGCCGTGCTGGATGCCGGACCCTGCCGTGTGGGCGTGGAATCCACCGTGCTCAGCCTTGTTGCGAAGACTCCCTGCCTGCTGCGCCCGGGCGCTGTGACGCTGGAGCAGCTGCGCCAAGCGCTGGGCGAGGTGACCGTCGCGCCCAGCCTCCTCCAGGCGCTGGGCGAAGGGGAAGTCGCGGCTTCGCCCGGCATGAAATACCGGCACTACGCCCCCAAGGCGGCGCTCACGCTGCTGGAAGGCGCTTCGGCGCAGTTTGCGGCCTATGTTGCGGCGCACGCGCTGGAAGGCGACGGCGCGTTGTGCTTTGAAGAAGACCTTCCCGCGCTGGAGTGTGCGTTGGAACCGGAGCAGCGCCGGTTCCCTGTGCTGTGCTGCGGTGCCGCAACAGACGCGGAAGCCCAGGCGCGGCAGCTCTTTGCGCGTCTGCGGGAGCTTGACAGCCTCGGGCTGCGCCGCGTGTTTGTTCGCTGCCCCGCAAAGGAAGGTGTCGGGCTTGCGGTATTCAACCGTCTGTTACGCGCGGCGGCGTTTCGCCTGATTGAATTGGAGGGCTGACGGATGTTTCCTGCCTCTGCGGTTCCCGTGCTCGGTCTGACCGGACCGACCGGCGCGGGCAAATCTGCGGCCGCGCGGCTTTTGGCGGCGCTCGGCTGCCGGGTGATTGATTGCGACGCCCTCGCGCGGGAGGTTGTCCGCCCCGGTTCCCCCGTGCTGGCGGCGCTGGCGCAGGCCTTCGGCGCGGATGTCCTCGCCGGGGACGGTTCCCTTCGCCGTGCCCTGCTCGCGCAACGCGCCTTTGCGGACGCGGACGCACGCGAAACCCTCAACCGCCTGACGCACCCCGCCATCGGCGCGTTGGCGGTCGAACGGGCGGGGCAGGCTCCCCCGGATTGCCCCGCGATTGTGCTTGACGCGGCGGCGCTGCCGGAAAGCGCACTGGCGCAGGTTTGCGACCATATCGCCGTGATCACCGCGCCGGAAGCGCTGCGCCTCCGGCGGATCATGCTGCGCGATGGCGCCGGGGAGAGCGCGGCGCGGCAGCGCATCGAAGCGCAGCGCATGATTGCCTACAACGCGATGCCCGAAAAAACGAGCTTCCTTGAAAACGGCTCTGATGCTCCGGCGGCGCTGCTGCCGCAACTGAAGGAGGTGCTGCTGCTTGCAAAAGAACACGCGGCGCGGGGATAAAAAAATAAGGCGGGCGCTGCTGCTGCTTTTGGCGGCGCTGCTTTTGCTTTTGGGCTGGAATCGCTTTGTGCGCTGGAGCTATCCGCAAAACTACAGCGGGCTCGTGGAACAAAACGCGGCGCGGTTCGCGTTGCCCTCCGCGCTGCTCTACGCCCTGATCCGCACGGAAAGCGGCTTTGACCCCGCCGCGCTCTCCTCTGCGGGCGCACGGGGGCTGACGCAGATCACGCCGGACACCTTTGCCTGGCTGCAAACCAAGTCCGGCGAGGCGCTGGCGCTGGAATCACTCTTTGAAGCGGAGGTCTCCATCCGCTACGGCGCTTTTTTCCTGCGGATGCTCCTCGATGAATTCGGCAGCGAAGCCACCGCCGTCGCCGCCTACCACGCGGGGCGCGGGCAGGTCAACGCCTGGCTGCGTGATCCGGTCTGTTCCGCCGACGGCAAAACCCTGCGGGAGATCCCCTTCCCCGAAACCAGGCACTATGTGGAAAAGGTCACCAAAGCCGCCAAACGCTATGCGCAGTTGTATGAATGAGCAATCGGACGAAAGACAAAAGCCCCCGCTGGGGGGGCTGTGGGCTTGCAGAGAAAAAACAAAAAATTATGGCACATAAGCATAAAGAAGGTCATCTCTTTTGCTATAGAATTCCGCTTTGACCAGCCGCCGCCCGTCTCCGACATCCGGCAAAATGACCAAATAGGTGGAATCCAGCATGTGAATATAGCCATTTTCTTCCGTTTCACCGGCTTGCGTTTTCAGCGCAAGCACACAGCGCCGGGGGCGCCCCGCTTGCATATTACCGAAAAAGAGAACCGTGTCGCGCAGCTCCTTTTCTCCTTTGTCGTTGCGCGGGCGAAACTGGAGGAAACCGACGGGCGCAATTTTTTCCGTGTTCATCTCGTCGGTTATATTGCTCACAACGAATCGATAGCGTCTTTCATTACCGTAAAACCGCCCCAAAAACGGCGCGAGGCGAAACACAAATATTTCCTGCGCCTTGGTCGGATCGCCGTCCCGCGCAACCCAATACATATGAAAACTCGAGTAGCGAGAATCTGCCATGGCATCAAACGTTTTTGCCCCCCGTCGGCTGTGCTCCCCCATATATTCCACACACTGTTCCGTTGAAAGGGTGGTCAGACTGTAGTGCAAACGCAATAAACCAAAACCAACGGAAGCCACAGCAAGCAGAAGGAAGCAGACCTTGCGGAAAACACGAAGACAGTTACGTGTTTTTGGCGAAATCATCATTAAAACCTTTCCCTAAAAGTTATATACAACATAATCATAAACCTGCCATTGTTTTTCAACAAACTGCGGTGTAAGCGAAAGCGTTATGCTGGGATGAAGGCTAACCTTACCTGACACAGAAACACCAAGATCCATCTTTTTCCACGTATGCACATAATAACTGTTGATTTTTTTGGGTTTTTGAGAAGTCGCTGTCGCCTGGGCTCTGTGTGTGGTAATCAATGTGAAATCGGTCAATTCAATTAGACTAGGAAGCATATCTTTTACAGCATATTTAACATACGCATCTCCGCCGCCTTCTTTCCAATAATCTTCTCTGATTACACCATTTTTTGTTCCGCCCAGAACATACTGCTTGTACTTGCAAGAAAACGCATCTGAATAAACAAGTTCAGGGGAAGCCTGCAACACAAAATCATGCCCGCTCGCTTGATGTTTTTCCCCGCCTAAGATTGATGTGCTTGACCATCTTCCGGTCGTTCTTGCTTCATAAACATATGCGCCAGATGCATAACCAAACGACTGAATTCTTGTTTGTAACGTAAAAGTATATTTCCCACTGCCTGAACTCTGTCCGGTTGCGGCTGAAACTGATACCGTAAATGGCAATACGCTTTTAGTCGCAACGGAAATGCGTTCTAAATGTCCATCCGCCTCAATCAGCGGTGCCTCCGTATAACTTAATGCAGCCACATCTCCATCATCTTTTAACACATCGGCAATCAGTTCTTGTTCTACGTCTTCGTATTTCGCCATATACGCAGTTAGCTTGTCGAGTTCTTTTCGTGCGCTGACTCGCTTGAAGAGTGATGTCCCTTCATCAACAGTTACAACCAATTCATCAACATTGGCAACGGCAACATTCAAGTCAGCAAAGTCGATCTGTTCGTGGTACTCTAAATACTCGGGTTCCGTGTCCTCGGCATGCAGACTCAAAATACTGCCGCCAAACAACATTGTCAACACCAAAAACAGACACAGTGCCGTGCGAAACAAATTTTCTTTATGTAGGTGCTCCTTCTTGATAATTTTGCTTCTTCAAATTTTGCCATAATGCAGAAACCTTCT
>JAISQZ010000178.1 GCA_031273905.1 Oscillospiraceae bacterium
AGGAACATGTTGACCAGCTGGATATGTTGGGTCTGATTGAGCACTTCACACGGCTTGAGTACTTCAATGAGCTTTGCTGTCTGCTGGAAAATGTTTTGTATGACCGCCAGCAGCCGCGTCCGGCGTGGCGGCCGCCTTGACAGCGTCGCCAGAAGGATGTATACTTTTGCCCGGGAAGGCTTTTAAATGCCCTGTGTCCCCTTAACTTCGGAAAATGTATATTATACGAAGTTCACTATAACGTCAGCTTTGGGAGGGCGCACAACATGAAACAACAGGACTTCAACACCCTGCCGCCATTGCTTGTGGACTATCTGCACCAGATGCTTCAGCGTGAGCAATCCACGCTCACCGTGCGCGAATACGCGTCCGACCTCCGCCTCTTCTTTCGCTATCTGGCGGTGCGGGAAAAAATGCTGTCCGCGGATACCCCTTGGAGCGAAATCAGCCTTGCAGACATCATCACGGTCGAATTCATCCTATCCGTGACTGTTGAGGACGCCTACGACTTTCTATCCCATTGCCGCATCAACAATCAAAACAACGCCCGCACCCGTGCGCGGCGCGTCGTTTCCATCAAACGCTTCTATCATTACCTAACGGTCAACCGCCTGATACTGGAGCACAATCCGATGGAAAATTTGGAATCCCCAAGAACCGACAAAAGCTTGCCCAAGTACCTCACCCTTGAAGAGAGCATATTTTTGCTGGAAACCGTGCGCGGCAACAGTGATCCCAATTATCCTTTTACAGAGCGTGATTTCTGCATCCTGATCCTGTTCCTCAATTGCGGGATGCGCCTTTCGGAGCTGTGCTCGCTCAACGTCTCGGATCTTCGGCAGGACAGCACTGTGCGCATCACCGGCAAGGGCAACAAGGAACGCACCGTCTACCTCAACGGCGCTTGCCTTGCCGCCATCAAACGCTATCGCGCGGTGCGCCCGCAGGAGGGCTTGCGCCATGAGGATCGCGACGCACTTTTTATCAGCCGGAATAAACGGCGGATGAACCAGCGCTCCGTGGAATTAATGCTGGAAAAATATCTGAAGCTAAGCGGTTTGGACGGCAGAGGCTATTCTGTTCACAAGCTGCGCCACACGGCGGCAACGCTGATGTATCAAAACGATGTGGATGTGCTGGAGCTTAAGGAGATTTTAGGGCACGAGAATCTTTCTACCACGCAGATTTACACCCATGTGCTTGACGCGCAACTGCGCGAGGCAAGCAACGCGAACCCGCTGAGCAGCTTCGGTGTCAAGGACGGCATGGAGGATTCCGGCGGCTAGGACGCAAACAGACCGGAAAACGCAGAAAAGCACAGCGCGTCCAACAGCGCGGCAGGCACGCATAAAACCGCCAGCACCAGGAAGCGCAGCGAATACATCCTGATGCCGCTTTCCACCCGTTCCTGCTTGCCGGTAACAGTGAGGAGCATATCACCCGCCATCAGCATCCCTTCTTTGGCTGCGGCAAGCAGGATCAGCATGGAAATCACTGCCGCCGGGTATTGCACCAGGATGCTGTAGCCCAAGCCCCGCAAGCCCTCGCTGAAATAGAGCCAACCGCTCACCACACCAAGCCCAAGGCCTCGCAGCAGCGGCAGCAGCAGCAGCAACGGCAGCCCCGCCGCGCATAAACCCAGCAAATAAGCCGCCAACAGGAACAAGATATCGTGGTTCAGATACGCCGCCACATTTCCAAGCAGACTGCGACCATCCCGCAGCTGGCTCTGCTGGCGCAGCAGCGTCACCAGTTGTGTCTGCCAAGCGTGATCAGCGCCGCCTGCGGTTCTGGCTCCCAAAAACAGCCCCAGGGCAAACAGCCCCAGCAGGCTCAATTTGTGCCAATGCCTTCGCGCCGCTTCGCCGATTTGTTTGAATCCGGTTCCGGGCAGGTGAGGAAGCCGCTCGCGCGGGCGCAGCGAGATTGGATTTTTGAACAACGCAAGGGAGGATATCCGTTTCATGTTTTTCTTTTTCCTTTCGGTTTTTTTGCGGCGCGTTCTTGTCCAGCTTCTGCATCCATTCTATGTTTTGGTCAGCGTTTCTATGACGGCTATTCTAAAAATATCGCTGTGCGCATTCCATTTTCGTCAACAAAAGTGCGCTTTCGCGCATGAAAGTTATCGCTTTATCATGCGAAAGAATAATTTACCCAACGAAAGCGCTGTTTCGCACGCGAAAGTGTGCTTTACTGTGATGAATTTTAATTTAGCACAGTAAAGTATATCGGCGCCGCCACTCCCCTCTTTATTGCGCTAAAGCATTGTTTATTGCACTAAAGTGCTTGGCGCGTCAGGCGGTCAGTTGGCTTCCTCCGAGCCGGTCAGCGCGAACAGCAAGCGCAGCAGCATCGTCTTAAAATCCAGCTTTGGCACCGCTTGCGGGGCGGTCAACGGATATTCGCCCAACACTTCGCCATCAAGGGTGATCACAATTTTGCCAAGCACCTGATCCCGATCCACCGGCGCCTGCACATCCAGGCAAAGATCAATGCTTTGCTGCAAATCCTCTTCGCTTCCCTTTGGCACCAGAACCGGCATTGCCGTTTGGTATTGTGGTATGAGCTCGCGCTGACTGCCATTGAGCACGCGCACTGGCGTCACCTTGGTTGGATCCACCGCCGGATAAACTGTGGAATAGTTGGCAAAGCCCCAATTGAGCAGACGCTTTGCGGTTTCGAAACGGTCGTCGCTGGTTTCGCTCCCCATTACCACGGCAATCAGGTGCGTTTCCCCGCGCTTCGCGCTTGCGGAAATGCAGCAGCCCGCCTTGTCGGTGGTACCGGTCTTTAAGCCCGTCGCGCCTTCGTAAAAGCGCACCAGGCGGTTGGTGTTCACTAATTCCGTTGCGCCGCCGCGCAATGCGTCCATCCAGACGGTGGAATACTTTGCCACTTCGCTGTGCGACAACAGCGCCCGGCTCATCAGCGCCACATCGTAGGCGGTGGTCAGATGCTCTGTCGTATCGTCATCCAGCCCCGTGCAATTGACGAAGGTGGTGTTGCGCATCCCCAACTGTGCGGCGCGTTCGTTCATCATGCGCAAGAAGCCTTCCTCACTGCCGCCGATGTGTTCCGCCAAGGCGGTGCAGGCGTCATTCGCGCTGTAGATCGCCGCAGCCTTCACAAGCTCCTCCACCGTCATGGTTTCGCCTTCCTTGAGCCAGATTTGCGATCCCCCCTTGGAAGCCGCCGTGCTGCTGGCAGTGACCGGATCGCTGAGATGGAGCTTTTCCTCTTCCAGCGCCTGCGCAACCAGAAGCAATGTCATGATCTTCGTCACCGAAGCGGGATAAAGCTTCTGATTTTCATTGAAGCGCACAAGCACCTTGCCTGTGGAAGCATCCATAAGCAAAGCGGATTTTGCGGCAATCTTCACCGGCGGCGCTTCCTTATCGGTGCCGGGGGCTTCGCTTTGGCTTGCCGGCGGCGTTTTGTTTGCCAACTCTTCCGCGCTG
>JAISQZ010000065.1 GCA_031273905.1 Oscillospiraceae bacterium
GTGCTGGGCGATACGATTCAGGCGCCGACGCTTGACGGCAAAATTGAGCATAAAATCCCTGCGGGCACACAGCCGGGAACGGTCTTCACCCTGCGCGGGCAGGGGATCCCCGTGCTGCAGGGCGGCGGACGCAGGGGGGATCTTTTCCTGCGGCTGCAAGTTGAGGCGCCAAGGCGCTTGGACGCGCAGCAGCGGGCGCTGATTGAGCAGATGCGCGCGCAGTTTCCCGCCACTGCGGATGCCGCAAGCCCCCAGGGCCCGCCTGAGCCGCCGGAGGCGCGTCACGGTTTTTTCCGTGGCAAGAAAAAATAACGCGGCTTGCAAAAGCGGTGTTACTTTTCATCAACGCGAAAAGCCATTAAGCGCCGAAAAAACGGCAAAGAAATTTTTCCAACCGCCGCATGATTTTTATTTCTTTGGAATAATCAAGGCCTCATAAATCCCGCGCAGCGTGCCGGGCAGGCTGCCGGGATCCCCCGGGTCACAGGGTTCCTCAATGCCCATCATCGTCACGCAGGCAAAACGATAAACCGCCGCCGAATGCAGGCGCGCCACCAAGCGGCTGTCCACCGGCGCAATCAGCTCCGCCGCAATCAGATCCTCCACCATGCCGCGGACGTAGTCCTCGTTCGCGCCGATAAAACAATCCCGCATAAAGGTGCGCACGGTTTCGTTGCGGAACTGCTCGTGCAGCAGCATTTGCAGCGCACGCCTGTATTTTTGACCGTTTTCCTCCGGAAAAAGCGGCGTTATAAAGAAAAGAATTCTGTCCCCCACAGGCAAATCAAGCCGCTTGTATCGCTCAATATCCCAATTCTTATGGGCTTTCTCATGGACGAACGCGGCGTAGCACGCAAGGATATCCAGCAGAATTTCATGCTTGGAGGCATAGTGGTTATAAAGCGAACCGACCCGAAGCCCCGCCTCCTCCGCAATTTCGCGAATGGTGGTTTCGGTATAGCCCTTGCTGGAAAATAATTGTGCCGCCGCGTCAAAAATCGCGTCCTTGCTGTTCTTTTTGGTCTTTTTTTCCGCCTCGTCCGCAGGCGCAAGCGCTTTCCCTATCTTTTCCAGGATATGCAGCAGAATTTCGTGCTTGGAAGCATAATAATGATAAAGCGAAGCAACCCGAATCCCCGCTTCCTCCGCGATTTCACGCAGAGTGCTCCCGGTGTAGCCCTTGCTGGAAAATAATTGCGCCGCCGCATCAAGGATCGCATCCTTGGTGTTTTTTTCCGCCTTGCCCGCAGGCGCAAGCGTCTTCCCCTCCTGTTCCAGGATGCTCAGCAAAATTTCATGCTTAGAGGCGTAGTAGTTATAAAACGAATCGACCTTAACCCCCGCGCTCTCCGCGATTTCGCGGAGGGTGGTTTCGATATAGCCCTTGCTGGAAAACAATTGCACCGCCGCACTGAAAATTGCGTCCCTGGTGGTCTTTTCCGCCTTATCCATGGGCAAAAACGCCTTTCCTTTCCCTGTTTTGCAACAAAATTCGCCTGTGTCGTCCCTATCAGTATAACGAACAAGCGCTCGTTTGTCAATTGCTTTTGACTTTTTTCACCTTTTTGGGTCTTTCTTTATCACAGAATTTGGTATATACTTTGGGCAATCAATTACAACACAGGAGGGATTGCACATGGAAAGGGAAAAAAACACACAGGAAGGCGGGGTGAGGTGGGAATACCACATTTTTGAGGAGCGGCTGTTTCACCCGGATATCGGCACCTATACCGCCTATGGCATCCGCGCCAGCGAGCTTCGCCCCGTCGCCGTTCTCAGCGACGTTGCCCTGCGTGAAGAGGAGGCCGCCCGGATTGCCCGGGCCTTTGAGCGCGCGCAGCTTTGCCCGGCCCGGCTGCGCGACGCGGTGGAGGCGGTTCTTGCGGGGCAGTGCTGCTTGCAGGAGGACTGAGCGCCCGCAGTGTTTTGCGCTGGTTTTTTGTTGCGCAAGGCGGACAACGGCGCGAAACAAAAAACCAGCCGAAAAGCTTGCCTTTTATTTTTATTGCGGGGCAGTATTCAGCAAAAACCCCGTCACCTGGTTTGAGAGCAAAAAGCCCTGCCGCGTTAAACGGATGCCCTCGGCGTCGCAGACACAAAGCCCCCCGGCGGCAAGGAGCGCGGCCTGGCGCAGCCATGCGGCGGGGATGTCGCAGCCGAAACGCACTTGCAGCAGGTCGCGGCGCAGCCCCTCGACCAGGCGCAGGCGCAGCAGCGCGTATTCCTCCAGGTCGCCGCCGTCGCCGTCCAAAACAGGGGGAGCGCCCGCCAAAAAAGCCGCCAAATCACGGGGATAGTGCCAGCGCCGCCCCCCGGTGAAGCCGTGTGCGCCGGGGCCCAGCGCAAAATATTCCGCCGCGTTCCAATATTGCAGATTGTGCCGCCCCTCAAAGCCGGGGGAAGCAAAGCTGGAAATCTCGTATTGCGGCAGACCCGCGCAGTCCAGCGCCTCGCAGGCGGCAAGATACAGTGCGCATTGCAGTTCCTCGTCCGCCAGCCCGGCGGGCGGTTTTTTTGCGAAGGGCGTGCCCGGCTCCACCTTGAGCAGATAGGCGCTGACGTGCTTTATCCCCGCCTGCACACAAAAGCGCAGGCTTTCGCCCAGGCTCTCAACGCTTTGACAGGGAACGCCCAGCATCAAATCCAACGAGATGTTTTCGATCCCCGCGCCGCGCAGCAGCAGGACTGCGCGGTTCACCTCCTCCGCCCCGCCCCGCCTGCCCAGCGCTTTGCGCTCGGCGTCAACCGCCGTCTGTAGCCCCAGCGAAACCCGGTTCACCCCGTGTCGCGCAAGTGTTTCGCAAAGCGCCCGGCTTGTGCTGCTGGGATTGCATTCCACAGTCAGCTCCGCGCCGGGCACAAGCGCGGTCCGCGCGGCTTGCAGTATCAACGCAAGCTGTGCGGGTTCCAGCACGCTGGGCGTGCCGCCGCCAAGATAGAGCGAACGCCAGCGGTAGCCTTCGGCCGCCGCCGCTTCCAGGCGCGCGGCAGTCGTTTCCGCAAAGGCCTGCCGCAGCTCTGCCCGGCCGGGCAGGGAATAAAAATCGCAGTAGGGGCATTTGGCTTTGCAAAAGGGCACATGAATATAGCAGCCGATTTCCTGCGCTTGTGTCACTTCCGGTTCCCTCATCTAGGGCGTGTCAACGCGCCCTGAAAAACGCCTCACAGGCTTTATAAAGCATGGCGATATCCGTCTTTGCGGCAATTTCGAAGGGCGCGTGCATCGAAAGGATTGGCACACCCAGATCCACCACGTCCAGGTTCAGCCTTGCCAGTTCCATGG
>JAISQZ010000072.1 GCA_031273905.1 Oscillospiraceae bacterium
GTAGCTCCTCCGGTGATTTGCAGCCGGCCTGAAAATAATCAATCAACCAGGCTTTTTTATGGTTCATCCCTGCGCCCTTTCCAGCTTGACCGCGCTTTCCACATGCCCCGTGCGAGGAAACATATCCACCGGGGTCAGTTCCTCCGGCAGATAAGCCAAGTCCCGCAAAACCGCCAGATCCCGCGCCAGGGTCGCAGGGTCACAGGAAAGATAGACAATCCGCGCGGGCGCCAGCGCCGCAACGCCGCGCAGCAGGGCTTGCGTACAGCCCTTGCGCGGGGGATCCAGCAGCACCACGTCCGGTCTCCAGCCCTGCGCTTCCAGCTCCCAAACCGCCTGTGCGGCGTCCGCCAAAAGGAAACGCGCGTTGCCAATGCCGTTTTGCCCGGCATTGCGCCGGGCATCCTCCACCGCCTGCGGCACGCTTTCCACGCCGATCACCTCGCCCGCCTGCGCCGCCATGCTCAGCCCCACGGTTCCGGCGCCGCAATAGAGATCCAGCACGCGCTCCCGCCCCCGCAAACCGGCATAACGCGCGGCGATTTGGTATAAGCGCTCCGCCTGCGCCGGATTGACCTGAAAAAACGAAAGGGGCGAAAGCGAAAATTCCAGCCCACAAAGCGTTTCCGTAATCTGCCGCGCACCCCAGAGCTGGGTGCACGCACGCCCCAGGATCACGTTGGTTCGTGCGCTGTTATGGTTAAGGAGGATCGCTTTCACCGCGGTGCTCACGCCGCGTAGGCGGCTGATGAGGCGATCCGCGCAGGGCACGTCTTGCCCGTTGATCACCAGGCAGACAAAAATCTCGCTTCCCGCCCGGTTTTTGCGCAGATAGATGTGCCGCAGCAGCCCCGTGCCGCTTTCCTCGTCATATACCGTGCAGCACGCCTGCCGCGCCCAGTCGCAAACCGCTTCGGCAAGCCTTCCGAACACCTCGGGTTCCAGCAGGCAATCGCCGCTGTGCACCAAACGGTGGCTGTGCCGCGCGAAAAAGCCCGCCAGAACCCGGTCGCCCTCTCGGCGCAGGGGCAGCATTGCCTTGTTGCGGTAGCGTTCGGGGCTCTCCGCCGCCACAATCGGCGCCATAACGGGTTGCGCCCCGCCAATGCGCCGCAGCGTTTCGCCAAGCTCCCGCTCCTTGAGCACCAGCTCCGCCGCATAACTGATATGGCGAAAAGCGCAGCCGCCGCAGCGCGGGAACACCGGGCATTCCGGCTCCACCCGCTGCGCGGAGGGACGTAACACCTCCATGCATTTGCCGAAGGCGCAGTTCCCCTTTTCTTTGAGGATCAACGCCTCCACGGTATCTCCGGGGCAGGTGCCGGGCAAAAACACCGGCACGCCGCCGGAACGCGCAATGCCCGCGCCCTGCAGCGTCATGCCGGTGACTTCCAGAACAAGCCGGTCATTCTTTTTCATGCTCCCTACTTTCTCAGCAGGATTTCCTCCCGTTTCGGACCGTTGGAAACCAGTGTGATCGACACGCCGATTTCCGCCTCAATAAACGCGACGTACTCCTTTGCCGCCTGCGGCAGTTCATCAAAGCTGCGGATACCGCGCAGCGTCCGCCCAAAGCCGGGGAAGCACTTGAGCACCGGCTTCGCTTTTTTAAGCAGCGGCGTAACAGGGAATTCCCCCGTGATTTTGCCGTCGATTTCGTAGCCGACACAAACCTTAATTTCCTCCAGATAGCTCAGGCAGTCAATCGCGGTGAGCACCACCTCCGTAGCGCCCTGCACCGCGCAGCCATAGCGCGTTGCGACGCAATCGAACCAACCGACGCGGCGGGGGCGGTGCGTTGTGGCGCCGTATTCGCCCGCGTCGCCGCCGTGCTCGCGCAAGGCCTCCGCTTCCGCGCCAAACAGCTCGCTGACAAACTCCCCCGCACCCACCGCGCTGGAATACGCCTTCGTCACCGCAACAATTTCCGTAACCGCATAGGGCGGCACGCCCGCGCCAACAGCTCCAAAGCCCGCCAGGGTATGGGAAGACGTCACCATCGGATAAATGCCGCAATCCGGATCCCGCAGGGACCCCAGCTGTCCTTCCAGCAGAACGGTTTTCCCCTCTTTGACGGCGCGGCGCAGAAGTCCGGCGGTGTCCGCCGCTAAGGGTCTGAGCCAATCCGCCATGGCAAGCAGCTCGGCCGCGACGGCCTCCACGTCCAGCGCGGGCTTCTCATAAATCCGCGCCAGCTGAAGGTTTTTAAACTCACACACGGTCGCCAGGCGTTCGCGCAGAGCGGCCTCGTCAAACAAATCACAAAGCTGGATGCCCATCTTCGCGTATTTATCGGAATAAAACGGCGCAATCCCGCTTTTGGTGGAACCGAACTGCCGCTCCGCCAGGCGGGCTTCCTCGTAACAATCCAACAAAATATGATGGGGCAGCAACACCTGCGCACGCTCCGAAAGCAGCAGCCGCGGGGTAGGCACGCCACGCGCCGCCAGCTCGTCAAGCTCCTTGCGGAGCTTCGCCAAATCCAGCGCCACGCCGCTGCCGATGATGTTGAGAATATGGGAATGGAACACGCCGGAGGGCAGCAGATGAAGCGCAAATTTACCGTAATCATTGATGATCGTATGCCCGGCGTTCGCGCCGCCCTGAAAACGCACCACGATATCCGCCGTTTCCGCAAATTTATCGGTGATCTTCCCCTTGCCCTCGTCGCCCCAGTTTGCGCCGACAATCGCTTTGACCATAGTTATCTCTCTCCTTGCGGCTGACCGCAAAATTTTCTGCCGCCGTCAAGCAGCAGAAGAGAATATAATAACAGAAACAGAGGAAGAAGTCAAGGAGAATTTTGTTGGAAGAAATTTGTTTTGGAATTTACCTTGGAAAAATTTGCATGAACTTTGCACAGGAGAATTTTTTTTGCATGAACTTTGCATATTGTGCGCCCCGGTCTTGGGGGCTAAGCCGGGGAGGGAATTTGATGCTTTTGCGCAAACAGCTTGTCAACCGCGCTTTCGGCAAGGGTGATGGTCACTATGTTTCCCTTCCTTGTTTTACAGCGCTCCCGCCGCGATTGCAGGCGTTTCCCCGCGCCGGGGCGGCCGGGCTTCACCCGCCGGCCGCCACCTCCTCCCCATCCAAAAACACCTTTGCCGCCGCCCAGCCCTCGGGCAGGCGCGGGCGCAGCGTCAGCCTGCCGCCTTCCATGCGCAGCCCCAGCAGCTCCTCCAGCACCGCGCGGTAATACCACGCGGCGGCGCCGGTATAGAGCGTCCAGCCCGCGCGTCCCTCTATCCCCTTTGCGCCGGAAACGTCCCCCGCCAGGGCGTATGGCTCCCCGCGATAGCGCTCCATGCGCTCGGCATCCTGGCAGAACTGCGCGGGATTGAGCAGCTCCAGCAGCCGCCAGCCCTCGTCGATCCTGCCCTCCCGGAGCAGCGCCATGGCAAGCCAGACCGCCGCGTGGGTGTATTGCCCCGCGTTTTCGCGGATGCCCGGCGGGTAATGGTTGATATACCCCGCCTGCCGCCCCGTTTGGCGGAAGGGCTCGCGCAGCAAACGCACAATGCCGCGCCTTTCGTCCAGCAGCTCGCGCAGCGCCGTGTCAAGCGCCAGATTGCGGCGCACGGCATCCGGCATAGCCGCAAAAACAGCAAAGCTCTGCGGCAGGCTATCAATCGCGCAGACCCCGCTCCCCGCCCCGCCCAAGGGGGAGCCGTCATCAAAAAAGGCGCGCAGATAACGGTCACCCGCCCAGGCGTGGGCATCAACGCGCCCACGCAGTTCGCCGGCAAGCTCTTCGTAGCCTTGGGCGCGCCCCGGTTCGTGCCTGGCGCGGGCAAGGCCTGCCGTTTTTTCCAGCACAAGCGCCAGGAACTGCGCCAGCCAGACGCTTTCGCCGCGTCCCTTGGCGCCCAGAAGGTTGAAGCCGTCGTTCCAGTCGCCGCCGTCAATCAGTGGCAGCCCGTGCGGACCTAGCCGCACCGCGGCGCGTTCCACCGCGCGGAGGCAGTGCTCGTAAAGGTTCGCTTTTTGCCCGCTTTGCGGATAGGCCGCGTAACGCTCCGTCTCCTCGGGCGCAAGCGGCGCACCCTCCAGGAAGGGGATCCGCCAATCCAGCACGGCCGCGTCGCCCGTTTTCTCCACGTAATCCGCGCAGACAAAGGGCAGCCACAAAAAATCGTCGGCATAGCGCGTGCGCACCCCCCGCGCACCCTCGCCGGGGATGCGGTGCCACCAGTGCAGTACGTCGCCCTCCGGGAACTGCACCGCCGCCGCGCGGGCAAGCTGTGTGCGCACCAGCCGCGGATGCGTCAGATACAGCGCGGAAACGTCCTGCAACTGATCCCGGAAGCCCCATGCGCCGCCGCACTGGAAGAAGCCTGTGCGCCCGAAGAGGCGGCTGTGGAGGAGCTGCTGCGGCAGCCAGGTGTTGACCATCTCGTTGAGCGCGGCGCTTGGCGTTTCGATGCGCAGCCGCCTTTGGGCAAAATCCCCGCGCTCGGCAACCATATGGGCGCAAAGGGCGGCGTTGCGTTTCGCGCCCCAGGAAAGGGAAAATTCCGCGCCGCACGCGCCGCACGGCGGCAGTTGGAGCCTGCGCCCCACGGCGGCGCAGGGATCCGCCTGCGGCCAGCCCGCGCCGGAACGCCACTGCCCGCGCAAAAAAGCGGCGCGGTCGCTGCAGACATAATCCGCGCCGCCCGTCAGCAGCAGCGCGAGGAAGCCCGGAACCGTCGCGTCCGGGGAATGCAGCAATGCGCCGTCCGGCAGCGCCTCTCCCAGCACCGGCGTCCCCATCCCGCGCCGCACACCCAGCACCGGTTCCAGGTAATACGCAAGCTCCGGCGTAAGCGTGCGCTCCGTGCGGTTCCAAAGCCTGATTGCGCAGCGCTTGCAGCAGCCGCGTTGCGGGACATAGACCGTCACCTGGTATTCGATTCCGTGGATCTCGCCGCGCCAGCAGACCTCCCCCGCGCTGAACCGGGCGCTTGCCCCCTGCAAAAGATCAAAAATCTGGCTGCCAAAGCGCAGCAGCAGCAGCTCGCCCCGGTTATCCGCCGCAGGGTCGTTGTACCAGGGGCTGAGCTTGTTCTCCCTCGCGTTGACCGCCCAGGTGAAGCCCAGAGCCTGGTCGCTGACCAGCGTGCCAAAGCTTGGATTGCACAAAGGCAGGCACCAGGGCTGCGCGGGAAGGCTTTTTTCCTTTGGTATCTCAAAAGCGCCGGGCAAAAAGCGCCCCGCTCCGGCGGAAAAGACCGCGCCATCCGTTTCCGGCAGCGGATGCGTCGGCAGAATGAGCGGCAGCCGCGTTTCCCCGCGCGGACCGTCCTCCCGCCCGGTCTTCCCGTCGGCAAGGTAAGCCGCGTAACCCTCCAGCGCCTGCGCCGTTTCGGCGTTGACGGCGTTCAGATTCACCAGGCGCACGCCACCGGGCTGGTTGAGCAGGTGCGCCAAGCCCTCCCGGCGCAGCGCGGCAAGCGCAGCCGTGGAAACCGGCGTGTCATAAGCGCCGCCTTCCCGCAAGGCCAGCACCAGCTCGCAGGCAAGCCCCGCGCCGCGCAGCCGGCCAAACAGGCTCAGGCAGGGCAAAAGCGCCGGCGTCTCCTCCGCCTCGGCAAGGGGGAGGTAGATATAGGGCAGATCCCCGGAAACACCCGCAGCCCACAGCGTTTTTTTGCCGGAACACAGCCTTGCCCGCAGTGCCATCTGGGCGGGGGGCAGCGGCGCAAAAAACAGCAGCCGTGGCAGGGCGCCCTGCGCCAGCGCCGCCGCCATCTCGCCTTCCCGGAAGGGGGAGGGTGCGCCCGGGCGCTTCGCGCGTTTCCCCGCGCCCTCCCGCCGCAGGCGCAGCAGTCGCCCGGTCGCCTCCTCCCGCGAATGCCCCGCGCAAAGAAAAAAAGTGTATTCCCTGTTTTCCCCGGGGGCAAGCGCGAAGGTCAGCGCCGCCGCGCCGCAGGTGTCCGGGCTGCCGCGATGGCCGCCCTCGCCAAACGCCGTCCCCAGGGGACGCGCCCGCCCCACCACGCGGCTGCGGTCGCATTCCCAGACCGCGTTTTCACCCCAGCCAAAGCCTGCGGCAAGGCAGATGCCCTCACTGCCCCCGCGCCGCTCCCGGCGGAAAAGCACCATTTCCTGCTCCGGCAGGTATTCCTCCGTCAAAAAGAGCTTCGAAAACGCCGGGTGCGCCGCTTCCTCCTCCGGCGGGGCAAGGCTCGGCTCAAAATAGAACAGCACACTGCCCCTGACCGCCGTTTTGCTGTTGTTTTTCAGCGTAAGGCGGCGTTCCTCGGCGGGCAAACGCGCGTGTACCTGTATGCGCAGGCAGGCGCTGACGCGCTCCCCCTCCAGCCGGTGCAGCGCTTCCCGCGCGGAAAACACCGTCTTGCGCCGTGCGCCGTCCTGATAAAACGGCGCGAACTGGAGCGCGGCGGCTTCACGCCCCTCCTCGCGCACAAAGACGAACACG
>JAISQZ010000099.1 GCA_031273905.1 Oscillospiraceae bacterium
TCGTCGGCGCACACGGGTGCAGTTGTTTCATGCCCACGCTGCCCGAGGTGCAAGCCTTCATCGCCAAATGCAAGGCGGAATACGGGGAAATGGTTGCCCGATAGCGGGGATAATGTGAACCGCTTGGGCTTGCGGTCGTGTTTCCATTTACATAGGTTTAGGGGTGTTTTGCATGTCAACCATCCGTCTCACCGTTGCACAGGCATTGGTGAAGTTCCTTGACGCGCAATATGTTTGTTTTGACGGCAGGGAAGAAAGATTCGTCGAGGGCGTTGCCGCCGTTTTCGGGCATGGGATTGTGCTGGGGCTGGGGCAGGCGCTGGATGCCGACGCGGGGCGGCTGCGGTATTTTCAAGGTAAAAATGAACAGGGCATGGCACACATGGCAGCGGGCTTTGCCAAGCAGCACAACCGCCGCAAAATCATCGCCGCAGCTTCCTCAATCGGGCCGGGCGCGGCGAACATGGTAACGGCCGCCGCCTGCGCCAGCGTGAACAATATCCCGCTGCTGCTGCTGCCCGGGGATGCGTTTTCCACCCGGCAGCCGGATCCCGTTCTGCAGCAGCTGGAGCAGGAATATGATGATTCCATCACCACCAATGATGCCTTTCGCCCCGTGTGCAAATATTTTGCGCGGGTCAACCGCCCGGAACAATTGATGAGCGCCATGATTCACGCCATGCGCGTACTGACCGATCCGGCGCAAACCGGCGCCGTCTGCGTGGCGCTGCCGCAGGATGTCCAGGGCGAAGCCTATGATTTCCCTGAACGCTTTCTGCAAAAGCGGGTGCATCGCATCAGCCGCCCGGTGCCGCCGGAAGAGGAGCTGGAAGCCGTGCTTGCCTTGCTGCAAACGGCGCAGCGCCCGCTGCTCATCTGCGGCGGCGGCGTGCGCTATTCCGAAGCGGGAACCGCGCTGCTTCGTTTTTGTGAAGCCTTTCACATCCCCTTTGCGGAAACGCAGGCGGGCAAAAGCGCCGCGCCCTCCGGCAATGCCTATAACCTGGGCGGCGTGGGTGTGACGGGGAATTCCGCCGCCAATGAGCTGGCAAAGCAGGCGGACTGCGTGATCGCCGTGGGCAGCCGCCTTTCGGATTTCACGACCTCCTCCAAATGGCTTTTTGCGCAGAACTGCCGCTTCATCAACTTGAATATCAACCGCTTCCATGCGGAAAAGCTTGATGCCGTCTATGCCCTGGGCGACGCAAAGGCGAGCCTGGAAGCGCTGCACAAACGCCTATCCGCAATGGGCTACCGCAGCGGGTGGCAAGAAAAAATCACCTTGGCAAAGCAGGGCTGGCAAAGGGAAATGGCCGCCCTTGCGGCATATCACTATGACGAAGGCTTCCGCACGCTGGTGCAGGCGCAAAACCCCGGCAGCATCGCGGATTTCATCCGGGATCTGGGCGGCACGCTGACACAGACGCAGGCGATCTGCCTGATCCGGGAACACATTGCCCCGGACGCGATTGTAGTGGGCGCTTCCGGCAGTCTGCCGGGCGATTTGCAGCGCATGTGGGAAACCGACGCAAAGGACAGCTATCACATGGAATACGGCTATTCCTGCATGGGCTACGAAATTGCGGCGGCGCTTGGCTGCAAGCTTGCGCAGCCGGAAAAGGAGGTCTATTCCATGGTGGGCGACGGCAGCTTTTTGATGCTGCATTCCGAGCTGGTCACCGCCCTCCAGGAGGGCAAAAAAATCAACCTTCTGCTCTTTGATAACGCGGGCTTTGGCTGCATCAACAATTTGCAGATGAGCAACGGCGTGGGCAATTTCGGTACAGAATTCCGTTACCGCGGCGCGGACGGGGATTTGAGCGGCGCGATGATGGGCATTGATTACGCGGGCGTCGGTGAAGCCCTGGGCGCAAAGGGCTACCGTGTCCGCAACCAGGAAGAGCTGCTGGCTGCGCTGGAGGATAGCAAAACCGAAGCCCGCTGCACCGTGATTGACATGAAGGTGCTTCCCAAAACCATGACCGACGGCTATGGTTCCTGGTGGCACGTTGGCGTGGCGGCGGTCAGCGAGGGCACAGCCGCGCAATCCGTCTATCAGGAAAAAGAAGCGCAATTGCGCAGGGCAAGGCAATATTGACCTCAATTTTCATCCGTTTTTCGCCGTTTTCCCATTGCATTCCCGCGGCGAAATTGTTATAATTGTTATAATAGCTATAATACATGCGCAATGCGCCATTGGGCAAAGGAGGTCTTTTGTTGGAAGACGATCAAGGCTTGGAACAGCTACCGTTGGATGCCCCGCAGGGGGAGGAGACAAGCGGCGTGGATGCCGCGCAAACAGAGGCAGGCGAAACAAACGAACCCGGCGGTTCCCTGCGCACCTTTGTGGAGGAAGCGGAGCTTGCCGACGAGGACACCGTATACAGCAAGGATGGCGAATACGGTGACTTTGGCGATTATGACGAGGAGGAACGCAGCGAAAAGCCCATCAAGGGACCAAGCGCCTTTTCTTGGATCCTTGCGTTGGCGCTGATGCTCCTTGCGCTGCCGGCGCTTGGGCTCTTTGCGGGCAATGCGGTGCTTTCCTTTGCCGCGCTGAGCGGTTTCCTCCACGAAAAAACGGGCTATCTTTATTCCGCTATGGATGATTATCAGGCGCTCACCGAATGGGAAGCAACCGTTGAAAGCACGCGCACGGCGCTTTTCTCCTTTGGCGGAACGTCGGGCAAAATCGGCTTCAGCACCGGCAATTTTGCCAACGAGCGGCAGCTTATGGTGATCAACGCGATCGCCGGTCCCTTGCAAAGCCTGCAATATTACGAGGCTTGGTTCCCGGAGGGCACCCCCGTCCCGCGCAGTATGCGGAAGATGACGGCGCAGATGAAGGAGCTTCAAAGCGTCACCGGCGCACTGGATAATCTGTTGCAAAACAGTGCCGGACCGGAAGAGGGGCAGGATCAAACACAGTGGCTGCTTGCTATGGTGGATCAAGCGCAGGCGGAGGACAAAAATGCCGACAAATACGCGCTCTATTACGATACGCTGCGGCTTTATTACGAGGCTTCGGAGGGCGCAGGCGGCGAAAAGGTAAAGCGGCGCATTGAGGCGCTCAAAAATGCGCCTGGCAGCGAACCCTGGATGTACGAAGAAATGGCGATTATCAATGCGCGGGAAAGCGGTGATTACAAGGCAGTGATCGCCCTTTGCGAAGCGCGTGCCCGGCGCAACCATGAGGATTCCATTGCGGCGGAATACACGATCAAGGCGCTGTACCTTGACGGTCAAAAGGAAGAGGCCTATCAAGAAGCGGAGGCTTTGATCAAAAGCAAAATGCTTGGCAATGCGGCAAAGCTGACCAAGGCGGAGCTTCTTTATCGCGAAAAGAAATACGGCGACGCGATCAAGCTTTGCAACGAGGTGATCGCCAAAACGCAGGGGGACGAAAACGAAAGCGCCAGCCTGATTACGGCAACCACTGTCAAGGCGGTGACGCTGTTGCTTTCCGGTGACGCAAAGGGTGCCGCCGCGCTGCTGCAGGATACCCTCGACAACCCGCCCGGGCAGTTGGATTATCCCTTTGCCTACGCCTGCCTGATCGCCGCAAACGCCGCAAAGGACGATGCTTTTTATCAGTCCGTTGCTTCCTTGATGGAAGCCATCCCGGAACAGATCACCGATCTGCAAGCGGGCAAGCTGAGCGCGGAGGATATCTATGTGAAAGGCTGGGGTGAGCTGCAATGAAAATTCTTTATCTGATTTCCAAGATCCTCAGTTGCCCCGGTGCGTTCCTCAAAGGCTTTTGGGAGCATCTGACCTGCCGCATCTTAAGGCTGGAGGTGCTGCGGCGCGGTTATTTCCGCGACAATCGCTATTGCGGCCATGTGGAACACGCCCAGGCGCAAACCGCGCCCCGTGCTTTCCTGATGGCATATCTGCCCTACTGTGCGCAATGCATCATTGGATTCATATTTTTCTTCGCGGGCTTTGCGCCCGTTCTGCTCTTTGGTCTGCGCAGCGCACAAGCCAGCACCTATTTTTGGCATGAGGTGATTTTCCTTTATTTGGGGTTGAGCTGCCTGTGCAACTGCGCACCGGAAAGGCAAGATGCAAAAACACTGTGGCGCATGTTCTATTGCCCGGTGGAGCAAGCTGCGGAGGAAGACCTTGAGGCACTGGCGCAAAGCGAAGAAATCGCGGCGGAAAGTCCTGCTGAAGAAGAATTTTTGGAAGAAGCAATAGAGACAGCCGCCGCGCTACAAGCGGCTGACGCGCCGGTTGTGCGCAGCGGCGTACCGTTGCTGCTCAAAATCCTGTTTGCGCCGGTCAACGCTTCGCTTTATGCCGGCGCATGGCTGGAAGCGCACGCCGTTTCCGTCCTGCTGTTTTTCGGCGGCGCGATTGCGTTGTTCTTCCTGCGGTAGGTTGCGAGATGATTTTCGCGCATTTTTTGTGCGCAATCGGGTTCCCCGGCTGGATTACTGGTTTTGCGTCTCGTAATCACCGATGGCGTAAAGCGAAATGGCTTCCTCTTCCGCAAAAAGTGCCAGAACCCCGCCAAAATCGCCGGTAACGTACTGTTTGCTGTTGGCGATAAACGCGAATCTTCGCATCACTTCAGCGGAAGGACCGCCGGGGTTGTTGGTGTAAACCACCGTTTGGGGGCGCAGACCCACCACAAATTCCATCTCGCTTGAGCCGCCGTAGCCGTGATGCCCCGCCTTGAGCAGATCCACCCTGCCGATTTCCCTCGCAAGGCGGATTTCATCGCCGCTAAGATTATTGATGTCCCCGGCAAGGAAGGCGCGTTTGCCGTGGGCTTCCACCAAAACGCCCATGGAATTGTCGTTCTCATCGCCGGAATTATTTGCCGGATCGGGATCATATTCCCCGTTCTTGATCGTCACGGTAAAATCCCCCAGGGCAAAGCCCTCCTTGGGCATATCCGCGATCACAGGGATCCCTTTCGCGGCACAGGCGGCAAGCATGTCGTCATACATTTCCTGGTTATCCCAGCTCAACTCATAATCCAGCTTACCTGCCGCAGTATAGCGCCGCAGGTAGGCTTTGTCTGCGGTGATATCGGGATCCAGCAGCACTGTATCAAAGCAGCCGATGTGGTCGGAATGCGAATGCGTGCCCAGCACAAAATCAAGATGAACCTTGCCGTTTTCGTCCCCCGCGATTTTTTTGATATAGCGCAGCAAATAGTCCTCATAGCCCTTGTCGGAAGCGATGTGCAAATTTTTCGCATCCTCCGCCGCGTCAACCAAGGCAAAGTGACCGTTGCTTTCCAATAAAATGGCGTCGCCGGAACCGGTATCAAGAAAATGGATTTTTTCGCCCGCCGGGGCGGCGGCGGCTGCCGTCAGCCCGGCGGCTTCGGCATAACCGCTTTGGGTGATTTCCGCATACAGCCCCCGGAACAGACCCCCCGTAAGCAAGGGAAGAAGCACCACAAGGCATCCGAAGCGGATTGCGTCAAGCACAGCTTTCATGCAAGCAACTCCTTTTTCATTTGTTGTGTGATCTGTCGCAACTGTTGGATTTCCAGCCGATTGCTCTGGCTAAAGGTGGCTGCGTCACGTGTGCGGCTGAGGATTTCGATGGGGACGCCGTCAAGCTGAATGTTGTATTTCGCGTTGACGGGATAGCACTGGCATTCCGCCAGGGAGGAAAAGCCCAGGTAGCTTTGCAGGCGCTCCGCAAGCTCCGGCTGTGTTTGGTGGCACGCGCAGAGCTTGGCGTAAAGCTCCGGGTGAAAGTTCGCCATGATCCCCGAAAAACCCGCGGCGCCCAGGCGCAGGGTGTCCAAGAGCGTTGCGGCGTTGGCGTTGAAGAGCTTGAGCTGCGTGCCGCGCACCGCCTGCATTTTGGCCTCCATCTGTGCGATGTCGCAGCAGGTGTCTTTCAGAAAGCAAAAATTGCCGATTTGCGTCAGGCGGCGCAGGGTATCCGGCGCAAGTAGGCGCTTGTAAGGCACGGGGCATTCATAAATCCCCAGCGGGATATCGCCCAGCTCCCGCGCCACGGCTTCCACGCGGCGCAAAAAAACGCTGTCGTCCTCCTCCTTTGCCGCAAAGCGGTTGGAGATGAATACATAAGCGTCAATGCCCTCCGCGACGAAGGCTTGCGCCTCGCGGATCTGCGTGGCGGGATCATAGGCGGTATGCCCGGAAGCGAGCATCACCGTTTCCGGCTTGCGCACGCGCATCAGCTCGTGCAGGATGCCCAGGCGTTCCGCAAAGCTTAAAGAAAAGATTTCGCTGGAAAGGCAAATGGCAAACACGCCCGCAACGCCGCGTTCCTCGTACCAGCGCAGCAGCGGCTCCAGCGCGGCGTAATCCACCTGATGCGCCTTGGTGTAAGGGGTGACCATCGTGGGATATACGCCGTTTGGTATGTTTATGTTCATGTAGCTTGTCCTCAATTCCTATGCGTTAAAATTTAAAAAATCCAATTTCAGAGGTTTTCTCCCCCCATTGCTCACAAATTACCGCGCATTTTTGCCAGATCCCGGTAACTGATCACCTGAATGCCGCAGGCCTGAAGATGGCGCTTTGTTCCCGGATCGCGGTAAAGCTCATATTCCCAAATGCGGTGGTGTCCAACGGAGGAGGCCGCCTTGGCTTCCCCTGTATCAATGGAAGGGTGCAAATAGGTTTCGGTGACGCCGGGCGGGAAGCTTTCCATCAATGTATAAAGATAATCGCGGAATTTTTCGAAGCTTTCCTTCTGCGGACCGTTGTAGTCATGGGGAATCAGGTAATCCGGGCAGATGACGCCCTTTTCCCGGGCGTATGCTTGCAGCCGCGTAAAAAGCTGTGTCAGCATTTCCCGGGGAATCTGGATATCCAGCGTTTTGTTTTGCTCCTGCCCGGCAACGCCCAGGATTGGGAAACGAAACGGCAGCCCGACCTCGGCCGATAAATCAAAAATTTGGTTGAGCAGCTCCAGCCGCCCGGTGGCAATGCCATAGATCGCCCCCATGTGGCAATCCCAGTGGGAGGGGCGCAAGCCGAATTGCTTCGCGCGGGCAAGCTGGGCGCGAACCTCTCGCTCCACCTCCTCCATGGCGCAGTGTTCTTCAAATTGGTCGCTCTCGTGCCAGAAGTAGCCCTCCTCGTCGCGCAGGGAATCCGTTGCGCCGGGCGCTACGGGCCCCCAGCGGTAATCGTTCCATTCGCTGGTGAAGGTCAGGTGTACGCCGACGGCGTATTCCGGGTGCGCCGCCGCCCACTTGCACGCGTGCTTCACCCAGGGGCAAGGGGTCATGACGGTGGCGGAGCTGATGCAGCCCTTTTCCAGCAGTTCCTGTGTCGCCAGGTTTGCGCCCAAAAAGGAGCCGTAATCGTCTGCGTTGATGATCAGGTACTTATCCATGGAAAACCTCCTTTTATGTTATTCGTTATCCGATCTGGTCGATCAATAATTCAATCAGCGCAACAAGCATGTTTGAACGCAGGAACAGCAGCAGATCGAATTTGAATTTTTCCCAGCCCTGCAAGGAATCGTCCGGAAAAACATAGCCGCTGCCGTCCTCCAGCGCGAAGGGCTGCGTTGCGGTGATGCCGCCGGGTCCGATCAGCTGCGCACGGACGTAGCAGGTGATCTCCTCTGCGTGCTCGCGCAGGCTGAGGACCGCCCCCGTGGCAATGACCTTGCCATCGGCAATCCACTCCACCTTTTCTGTGTCCGTCACGGTCAGCGTGATCACATCCGCCGCTTCGTCAACCGTGATCTTTGATACCATTGGAAACGCCGCCTGCGCGTCGCCCACGAAGGCGTCGCCCAGCACAACGCGGTCGCGCCGCGAGGAAGCGAAGAACGCGCCGCTTTCCATCGCCTTGCGCAGATTCTGCGCCGTGTTGGAGGGCATGAGGAAGAATTCCGCCGTCCCGCCGATGTCGCTCATCACGTGGCTGTCGTCATTGGCAAAGCCCCAAAGCAGGCGACCCTCCGGCACCAGGCGGCGCAGCAGCTCATCCCACAAAATGCGGTCGTGCCGGGTGACGGTATCCACACGGTTATAGATTTCCATCCCCACCAGGCTGGGGTAATCGCGGAACAGCGCCGCAAAGAAGTTGACGTTCTTGGGATCCCGCGCAATGGCGGCATCGTCGCTGCTTTGGATCCAATCGCCGGGATGGTTCAGATGGCTGATGCCGCCCGAACGCTCCGTTTGGTCAATCGCGCTGCGGTAATCGTTTTCAAGACCCCACCAGCCCTGCCCCCAACCGCCAAAAAAGCCGTTGACATGGCTCTTGTTGACCACCGCGGCATTCATTTCAATGGATTGCGGCACACGCAGCATCCCGCGCCCGCCACGGTTCACCCCGGCGGTGATTTCCGCCAGGCGTTCGCTGGAAAGCACCGGGCGTTCCTTGCCCCAGTTTTGGATGTCCAGCGGAAAGACCGTCCGTGGGCTTTGATCCCACGGGACGGAAACAATGCCGTGGTCGCTGGTGGCCAGAATATCGTAGCCCTGCCTGTAATATTCCTCCACCACCTCCGCCATGCTGTGGTTGCCATCGGAAAACGTGGTGTGCGCATGAAGATTCGCCTTAAAAACACCGTCGGTTTCCCAGTTCACGCCCGCGTAAGGGCTGGTGATCCGGTAATCCGGCGGCGCGTCGGCGAATGCCGCGCTCGTGGCAAGCAGCAGCAAAGCAGCGCAAAGAAA
>JAISQZ010000016.1 GCA_031273905.1 Oscillospiraceae bacterium
CGTTGTTGGCACGGTGCAAAAAATGTCGGCATCAGGTATCCGTGCGGATGGGCACAGCGCCGGAGTATTCCATGATGGAAATTCGCAAGTGGTATCTTGCAATCCACTTAATGACAACGCACAAAGGCGGGATGTCGTCAGTCGCCTTGCAAAGAGAGCTTTCTGTGACGCACAAAACAGCGTGGCAGGACGGCTTCAAGGCGTATCAGGCGCAAACCGTTCAAAAAGAGTGCCTGCATGACTTTGAGGTCATTTCGCCATCCGCGCCGGACAGCAAACGCAAGTGGCGCACACGATTCCAGGAACATGTGCGCAGGATTTTCTGGGCATCTATCATGAGCTGTGCGCCGGACATCTGCAAGATTATCAGGCGAATGTTCCACGCCACCGCACCAGTATTACTCCGCAAGCAAAGTCCTACCATTATCGCTTGTCTTTTTGGCGCAATCCTGCGCCCTCATTGGCAAGACTTAATTTGCGGAGTAATCGCTTGTCTGTTCTCCTGCCCTCCTAGAGCCTGTTTAACACAAAATCCGCTCAAAAATACGGCGATTCAGGCGGTGTCAACGCGCCCTTATTGACCGTATCTCCCACAATTTGACCATCGTGAATGCGAATCACACGCTGCGCTTCGGCGGCAATGTCATTGTCGTGCGTAATGAGGATCACTGTGCGCCCTTCCTCGTGCAGCTCATGCAAAATGCGCATCACATCCCTGCCGGATTTGGAATCAAGGTTGCCGGTGGGTTCATCGGCAAGGATCATGGGCGGGCGTGCCGCCACCGCGCGAGCGATGGCCGCGCGCTGCTGCTGCCCGCCGGAAAGCTGGGTAGGGCGGTGGTTGGCGCGGTTGCCCAACCCAACGCGTTCCAGCGCGGCTTTTGCCAGCGCAACGCGCTCTTCTTTTTTTATGCCGCGATAAACCAGCGGCAGTTCCACATTTGCTTGTGCCGTCAAGCTGTTGATCAGGTTGAAGCCCTGGAAAATAAAACCGATCTGCTCATTGCGGATTTCGCTGAGCTCGTCATCGGAAAGATGTGAAACATCATGCCCCGCCAAGACATATTCCCCGCTGGTGCATTCATCCAGAAGCCCGATCATATTCATCAGCGTGGATTTGCCCGAACCGGAATGCCCGATGATCGCGACGAATTCGCCCCGGTCAATCGTCAGCGAAACACCGTCAAGCGCACGCACCTCGTTTTCGCCTGGATTATAAATCTTAAACATATCCTTTACTGCAATCAAAGACATAACGCCACCCCCTTAATCCCTTCTCAAAGCATCAATCGGCAGCATTTTCGCCGCGCGGCGAGCCGGATAAATTCCAAAGAAAATCCCGATCGCGCAGGAAAACCCGACCGCGATCGCCACCGTGCTCAGCTTCATTTCAATGGGAATATCCATATAAAGCGCCACTCCCGCCGCAAGCGATACGCCGCAGATAAAGCCGACGGTGCCGCCAATCAGGCACAGGATCACCGATTCCGTCAAAAACTGCATCAGGATAGTGGAGGTTTTGGCGCCAAGCGCCTTGCGTATCCCAATCTCGCGCGTGCGTTCCGTGACGGAGACGAGCATGATGTTCATCACGCCGACACCGCCCACCAGCAGTGAAATGGCACTCACCCCGGCGATGAAGGTTGTAAGAATGCTGATGACGCTATCCAGCATGTTGATATATGTTGCCATGTTCGTCACTTTATAGGGATTGCTTTCGATGTTGTCGTGGCGGGTCGCAAGCAAATTGGAAGCCGCATTGCCCACCACACCTAGGTATTCTTCGTTTTTTGCCATGATATAAACAGAATCATAGGCGCCGTTTGAATTTTTCATCATATCCAGCACCGTCGCCGGAATAATCATCATCGTCATCGCGGAGGACATGCCGCCCATCAGACCGCTGTTTTCAAGCATTTCGGAATCAAAGCCGGAATCCGAGCCCATCATGGTCATATCCACCAGACCGATGATACGCAGATGCGCGGTCTGACCGTACAGACTCAAGTCAATATATTCCCCCAGCACATCCGTGCGCCCGAACATCTGCCTTGCGCCTATTTTTGTGATCAGGCAAACAGGGGCGGCGGAATTGTATTCCAGGTCGTTGAAAAAATGCCCGCTGCTGACGGTAACCGTGGAAATGTAGCGCAGATCCGTGTTCCCGGCGATTACAAGGGCGTAGCCGTCCATCATCGGCGTGGTCGCCTCGCCCATATCCATAATCTGCGGGGACACATACTGCACATCCTCCAACTGCTTGATGCTCTTAATATCCTCGCGGGTAATGTACTCGCTCGCGTCCGCCGCCGCAGTATCCACCGTGATGCTCACCATGCTTTGCCCCATGTCGCGGATCATGCCTACGATATATTCCCGCCCGCCGTCGCCCACGGTGATGATCGCAATCACGGAACTGACGCCGATAATAATCCCCAGCATTGTCAGCACGGCGCGCATCAGGTTTGTTTTGATGCTGTAAACCGCAATGCGGATGTTTTCCTTGAAGTTCAAATTGTTTACCCCTTCCGCTACGCCGCGATCTTCACACGGTCGCCGTCGAGCATATCGCGCTGCGGTGCGCGGACGATCTCCGCGCCGGCATCAATGCCTTGCAACACCTCGTAATAAGTGCCGTCAAACAGCCCGGTTTCGATCGGCGTTTTTTGGATGGTTTTGCTGACCGCCTCATAGATGAAGACGTAGTTTTCCTTGCTGTCTTCATCATACTGAACCGATTCCACCGGCACACGCACCACATTCTTCTTTGTTTCAAGATCAATTGTCACATCCACATCCAAGCCGATGGTGATGCTTTTATCCGGCTCCGGTATGGTGATGCGCGCTTCCACGCCCTTAGAAGAACCGCTGGAACCCAGCAGCGAACTGATGTTGATTTCGCCGCCCTCTGTGGCGACAGGGCTGATATAGGTGATCGTCGCATCAAAAATCTTGCCCGAAACGGACTTTACCTTCGCCGGCTGATCCAAATAAATTTTTGCCAGATCGTATTTGCCCACCAGGAACGTGGCGGTGAAGGGATAATATTCCACCACCATGCCCTTCACAGGCGTTTCGAACAGCCCGGAAAGCAAGGAGGAGATATCCGCGTTCCCTGTTGAAATCGATGCCAAAAGGGTTGTAACATTGATGGAGGAGACCCCGCCGGAGCTTTGCTCCGGTGCCTGATAGATTTCCCCCGCGCTGATGTTGACTTCCCGGACAATCCCGTCCGCTTCGGCAACCCAGCCATTTTTGAGCTGCTCCACCGCAAGCTCCGTCTGGCGATAGGCCTTTTCGGCGGAATCCGCCAAGCTTTTATAGACGTCATCCAGCGAAGCGCCGGATTGCAGCCCGAGCATTGTCTCCTGCACCTTAAGCTGCACCAGTTGCAGGCTGGCGTTGATCAGCTCCGAATTGCCAAGGCTTCCCATACCGCTCATCATGGAAGCCATGGCGTTCGCATCCATCCCCATGCCAAGCGATCCGCTCAGCAGATTTTGAAAGGCGGCAAGGGTCTGCGCCACGGAGCCGTTTTCGGCAAACACGCGATCCACCATCATATTGGCGATGGATGTGTTGCCCAGCAGCCCCGCGATTGCGGTTTTGAGCTCCTCCAACTGGCTGTTGCCGCTCGGCTGCACCTCCTCCGCCTTCGGCTGCGCCTCTTCCGCCTGAAGCCTTGCAATCTCCTTTTCAAGCGCTGCAATCTGCTGCTTGAGCGCGACCGCCTGCTTGGGCGCCGCCGCGGCGCCGGCAAGATACTCCTTGTAAGATTTTTGCGCGTTGCTGTAATCCTTCTTTTTTGCCTGCAAAAGCGCGTTCAGACTGGAAGTGTCGAAGGAGGCAAGCAGATCCCCCTGCTTAACCAGATCCCCCACGCGGACGTTGAGCGCAGTCACCCGGGTGCCGTCAAGAATTTCAAAACTCCCCTGCCTGCCGGATTCCACGGTGGCGCTTTGCGCAAAGGTGGCAATGATATCGCCTTGATCCACCGTAACGATGCCGTCCGCCTTGATTTCCGTCGCCTTGTTGTTGGAGGCGGTAACATAGGTGACCGCCGCGCCAAGAAGGGCTAGCACAAGAACGGCTGTTACAACCAACAGCACCCGCTTTTTGCTTACCCGCGCTTTCTTTTCTTTCATTACGCATGTTCCTTTTCAATAAAAATGATTCTCTGCTCTTATGATACACCCATTTTTTGCAGAAAGAAAGCGATTCATTTGGAATTAATGGAAAGTTTACAAATGAGTTAAAATTCATCCACAGGTAACGCCATCCGGAAGACATAATCCGCCGCAAGCTCCGCTTTTGCGCGGTAGGGCGCGGCCGCGGATTCGAAAAGGATGTAAATCATTTCGCCGCGCAGCGCTAGACCCTCACTCATGGGCGGCATGATCTGCTTTTTGATTTGATTTTCAGCCCCGAGCACCCAAAGCGGGCGCTTTGCGCCGCCTGCCCGCACCTGCGCCTTGGGCGGCTGCGCGAGCAATCGCGCAAGCGGCGGATAAACCAACAACCACGCAGGGCGCTGCGTCGCGTAGGAACAGCTCAGCAGCAGCTCTCCGCCCGGCGCTTCGCACATGCCCTGCACATAATCCGGCACGGAAAGCACATAGTCCGGCGTCACCATGCCGTCAAGCCGTTTTTTTGCCGTCAAGCCGCTTTCCTTTTTTTCATTCAGGCGAAATCCGCAGCACCACGCGCTGTTGCCGGACGCCGCCTCCGTATGCGCGGGGTCAAGGTCAATTAGCGGCGTATCCGCGTAAAATTCGCCGATCCAAAGCACCTCCTCCGTGCAATAGGCAAAGCCCGCGCGGTTCCCCACCGAAAAGACCTCCCGGAACCGCAGAGCGGCGCCGTCCCCCGCCTTGCGGATATCCTTGAGCGCCAAGCGGTAGGCATTCCCATCGGATGTGACCCAAACATGCTTTCCCCACGCTGCCAGACCTCCCGCGTGACCGGTATAGTCGTTGCCGTTAGGCAGGTGCAAAAAAATAGATTTTTCCAACACGCCGCTTTTGGCATCCACAATGGAAAGCAGACTGGGGCTGCCGCCGCCTGGGAAATAACTGCTCAGTGCAAAACAATCAAGCTCCGCAAGATAGACAATCCCCTGCGGCACGTAGCCCTGCGCCAGACCCGGCACAGGGAACGCGGGCTGCGCAGCGGAGGTAAAGGAACGATATTTCCCCGCAAGCATCCACGCGCCAAAGGCGGTGGGCGACGCCTCGCGGCTCACCCCGCGATAAAGGAAGCCCTCCGCCTGACGCATTACGCTTGCCGCCTGCAACGCGGCAACGCTGCGCAAACCGGAGGCCGCGCTGCACAGGCTCACAGTAAGCAGCAGGGAAATCAGCAGACGGTAAGCATTGCCCGGACGCATGGGCGCTCCCCTTCCAAGAAAAATAACATCGAGTAGGAGGGTAGCCATTAGTTGACTACCCGACCTCTCACACCACCGTGCGTACCGTTCGGTACACGGCGGTTCCTTAGTTCACACAGCATTTTAGATAATAGTCAGTCATGGGC
>JAISQZ010000027.1 GCA_031273905.1 Oscillospiraceae bacterium
CGTAATGCCGCTGTGTTCGCCGCCCATCACGCCCGCCACGGCAACGGGTTTTTCCGCGTCCGCGATCACAAGCGTATCCGCAGTGAGCCGGCGTTCCACCCCGTCAAGGGTGGTGATGCCCTCCTCTTCCCGCGCCAAGCGAACCACCACCTGCCCCTGCGCCAGAAAACGCAGGTCAAAGGCGTGCATGGGCTGCCCGTATTCCAGCATCACATAGTTTGTAATATCCACAATGTTGTTGATCGCGCGCACGCCGCTGGCACGCAGACGCTCGCGCAGCCAGCGCGGCGAAGCCGCAACGCGCACATTCCGAACCACCGCGCCCGCATAGCGGTAGCACAGCTCAGGCGCATCAATCCGCACGTGCAGATAGCTGCTGATATCCCCCTCGCCCGCGGGCACCTGGGGCAGCGGCGGCTGGAAGGGCAGCGCAAAGACCGCCGCCGCCTCGCGGGCAAGCCCCAGCACACTCAGGCAGTCCGGGCGGTTTGAGGTGATTTCAAATTCCGTAACCACGTCGTCCAGACCGACCGCTTCTTGGATCGCCATGCCGGGAACGCGCCCGCAGTCCTCGCCCAGCAGAAAGATGCCGTCCTCTTCCGCATAGGGAAAATCGTGCGCATCCAGCCCCAGCTCCTCCAGCGAGCACATCATACCGCAGCTCATCACGCCGCGCAGCTTGCCCGCCTTGATTTTTTTGCCGCCCGCCACCACGGAGCGATCCTTCGCCACGGGGACATAGGCGCCGACGGTCACATTCTGCGCCCCGGTGACAATCTGCACACTCTCGCCGCCGATATCCACCTGACCCACCCATAGGTGATCGGAATCCGGGTGGCGTTCCATCGCCGTCACCAGACCGACAACGATATTTTCCAGCGCCGCGCCCGGGCGCTCCACCGCTTCCACCTTGGAACCGCTCATGGTCATCGCGTCAGCGAATTCTTTGTCTGAAACCGGCGGCTGCACAAAATCACACAGCCATTTTTTTGAAAGCTTCATCGCGCTTTTACTCCCCATCCCTATTTCTGTCGGTATTGCCCGGCTGCATAAAACACCTAAAACTGCTTCAGAAAGCGCAGGTCGTTTTCATAAAGAAGGCGCATGTCGTCAATTTCAAAGCGGAACAGCGCTATGCGCTCCAAGCCAACACCAAAGGCGAAGCCGCTGTATTGCCCCGGATCGATCCCGCCGTTTTGCAGCACCTTTGGGTGCACCATCCCAGCGCCCAGGATTTCCACCCAGCCTTCGCCCTTACAAAAAGAGCAGCCTCCTCCGCCGCAGCGGAAGCAGGAAATATCCACTTCGCAGGAGGGTTCCGTAAACGGAAAATGGTGCGGGCGAAAACGCGTGCGGGTATCCTCCCCATAAAGGCGCTTGGCGAAGTGTTCTAGGCAGCCCTTGAGCTCCGCCATGGTGACGCCTTCGTCCACCACCAGACCCTCAATCTGATGGAACACAGGGGAATGTGTGGCATCAACCGCGTCGGAACGATATACGCGCCCGGGGGCGATGACGCGGATGGGCGGCTTCCGCTGCTCCATGGTGCGCATCTGCACAGGGGAGGTCTGCGTGCGCAGCAGCATCCGCTCCGTAATATAAAAGGTATCCTGCGTATCCCGCGCGGGATGTCCTGCTGGTATATTGAGCGCTTCAAAGTTATAGTAATCCCATTCCACCTCAGGACCCGTAACAACGGAAAAGCCCATCCCCAGGAAAATTTCCTCCACCTCGTCGAGCACAATCGAAAGCGGGTGCCTGTGCCCCAGTTCTTGTTCCCTGCCGGGCAGGGTGATGTCGATGGTCTCCTCCCTGAGCCGCGCGGCGGCAAGGGCGGCGTTCAGCGCGGCGGCGCGGCTCTCCAGCGCTTCCTCCAGCTCCCGGCGCAATTCATTTGCCAATTGCCCCATCGCCGGGCGTTCTTCCGCCGGCAGCCCGCCCATCTGCTTGAGGATCGCCGTAAGTTCACCTTTTTTCCCCAGATAGGCGATGCGAACCGCCTCCAGCCGCGCGGGTTCCCCCGCCCGCTCAATCTGCTCCAGCGCGGCAAGGCGCAGGGCGTTTAGCCGCTCCCTCATACGCAATCCCCTTCTCACTTTTTTGGAATGGTCTATATTTTATCAGATCGCAAAAAAAATTGCAAGTGAAAGATTGCGCGGCACACGCGCCGCGCCCGCTTGCGCGTATCCGCGAAGCTCCTTTTCCTGCCAGCCTTATTCCATTTTTTGCGGATTTACACCTCTTGACCTGTAAAATACTGTGAGGGCGCAAAAAAGGGCTGAAAAACGCGGGAAGCCCTTTCACAATCCCTGCCAAGTCGCTTGACCGCAGCCCTCCACTGTTGTAATATGGTGAAACATTAAAGCGCTTTAACGTTTGTGCGTTAAAGCACAAGGAGGACTTGACCTATGGGCCTGCTCCCGCGCAACGGGATACCCTTTACACTGCACCGGCGGCAGCTGACCGCCATTTTGGCGCTGCTTGTGATGCTTGCGCTTTCCGGCGTTGGCGGCGCTACCCTAGCAAGCTTTTATCAATATTCCAGCGGCGACGCCAGGGATCCCGCAACAGAACGGCGTGTGAACATCGTCACCGTCGGCAAGGTGGATGTGCTGCTGCGCGAACCGGCCTGGGACGCGCATACGCCGGAGGACGTAAAGCTTTATCCAAACCGGGAAATCCTCAAGGATCCGCGCGTGAAAAACACCGGGAACACGGAGGCCTATCTCTTCCTGGAGGTCTGGATTCCCGTGCGCACCGTGCGCACGGTCAGCGGCTCAAATAAAGCGGTCGTCCTCCCCGCCGCCCCCTGCGAGCTGTTCACCTTCACGGCGCACAGCGCCTGGACGGAGCTGACCGCGCAGGCGCGCAGCGAAACCGACGGCGGAGAAGATTACCGCGTGCGCGTATACGCCTACAAAGCGGTGACCGCGCCGGGCTTTGAAACGGAGCCGCTGTTCCAGAGCGTCAAATTCCTTAATATGCTCGAAGGCGAGATCAATATGGGCGCACAGATTGACATGCCCCTTTCCACCATCGCCATCCAGTCGGAATACCTCAACGAAAGCGGCGGCACAATTGAGCAAAAGCTGGAAAGCGCCTATACCATCTATCAGGCGATCCCCGATAAAGAAGACGTTTAAGGAGGGCAAGGGAATGCAGATCAAACAAAAGCACATCCTCATCGGCGTACTTTGCTGCGTGCTGACCCTCGCGCTTTCCTTTGGCGGCACGCTGGCATATCTTTACGCAACCGACGCGGCGGTCAACTCCTTCACCATCGGTGAAAACCGGGTGGAAATTGAGGAGCCCTTCGAACCGCCGCCCAAGCTGGAACCCGGCATCACTTTTCCAAAAGCGCCGGCGGTGCGCAACACCGGGAACCTCGCCTGCTTTGTGCGTATGCGCGCCGATTTTTCGGATGCCCTCGCCAAGGCAACCTGCGAAGCGCTTGATATCAATACGGCGCACTGGGAATATGACGCTACGGACGGTTACTATTATTATAAGCACCTTCTGGAACCCGGCGAGATAACCGAAGCGCTGTTTGAAGAGGTGAAAATCAAATCAGCGGCCACCGAGGCGGAGCTGCGGGAGTTTGATATCACAGTTTATGCGGAATCGCGACAGCAACGGGACGGGCATCCCACCAACGGCTGGAAAACCATCTGGAGCCCGTGACCCCACCCCTTCGGCACAAAAATGCGGCATTGCCGGCGAAAGGAGGCAGCCCGATTGCCCTCTGCACGTCCCCCCCCCTCCCTTTCCGCGCTTGATCGTGCGTTTTTTGCGGATACCTTGCATACCGCCGCGCCGGCGGAAAGAGGCAAACGCACGGCGGCGCAAAGGATTTCCGGTATACTGGCCACCCTGACCATCGCCGGGCTGACGCTCGCGATTCTGGCGGTGATTGTGCCGCGCTTTTTCGGCGTACAGCTGCGCGCCGTGCTCACCGGAAGCATGGCGCCCGTCCTGCCGGTCGGTTCCATGGTGGTCATTGTGCCCGCAGATTTTGCGGAAATCCAAATTGGCGACGACATCACCTTTGTGCGGGATAAAAACCTGACGGTGGTCACCCACCGGGTAATCCAAAAAAATGAGGCGAACCAAAGCTTCACCACGCAGGGTCTGAACAACAATTCCCCGGATCCGCCGGTGAGCGCGAAAAACGTACTGGGGGTTGTGCGGTACAACGTGCCTATCATCGGTTACGCCCTGATGTGGCTGGATCACTGGTACGGCAAGGTCATCACGGTTGCGGGAATCCTTCTGCTCTGGATGCTTGTGTTTTTGCTCGGGCAGTATGCCGCCAAGCGGAAAGCGCAGTCAGGGATCAATAAAACAATAAAGGAGTGAACAAACAAAATGGAATCCAAAAAAGCAAGCCCGAAGCGAAAGCTGTCCCTCATCCTGTCCGTGCTGCTGGTGGCCGCACTCTCTGTCGGCATTACCCTAGCATACCTGACAGACACTACGGAACAGCGCGTCAACAACTTCACCTTTGCTTCGAACGACGCGCTTGACGCGCGGCTGGTGGAACCGAACTGGGATGGTGTCGTGGACTATGAATACGACAACGACGGCGACCTGTGGCCCGTTTACGGCTATACCTCCGGCGGCGATCCCATCTACGGCTACGACCAAGGCGATCCCGACGAGCCTGTGACGAACAAGGGTCTGATCAACGGCGACACCACGCGCCCGCGCGACCCCGACGGCAACAACCCGGCCAACGGTGAGCCTTACGGCGACGAAGCCTCCAAGCTGATGATCCCCGGCGCGGTAGCCCTGAAAAACCCAGTGGTTTATAACACCGGCACGCTGCTTGACGAATGGGTCGCGGTCAAGGTAACCTTTGTCTACAACGCAGGGCATCCAAGTGAAGGCCAGCCCCTTTCCCTGTTGGATTACAACAAGGTGATGGATGTGGTTGACATCGACTGGCAAACAGAACCCTTGGATAACTGGGAATTGATTGCAGGCGGGACGGACGTTTCGAAGGTCTTCTATTACAAGGAATTACTGGAAAAAGACGACTTCATCAACCCCGGCGTTTATGACGCCACGGATCCGCTCTTCACCAGGGTTGCGGTTGATACCTCCAAGGGTCCCTCCGACATCGCGGCGCTGGAGGAAATCGGCGGCTTTGTGATCTATATTGAGGGCTTTGCCGCACAAAGCAGCGTTGCGGCGGAATCCGGCACAGATGAGCACGATTACGACGGCTTTAAAGACTGGGGTCTGGCGGGTAACGTGGTATTTAACCACACCCCAACCACCACCAGCCCGGCAAACGTAAGCCCGCCCGGCATCCTGAAGAAGTCCTGAGCCAGGGCTGCGCAAACAGCGTTCTTCTTCCGGGAACGGCAGACCCGGCAAACCGGAAGACAAAAATAATAAAAAAAGAAAGAGGAACCTACCATGCAAAAGAAACCAAACAAAAAGCTGATCCTGATCGCACTGAGCATCGTGCTCGTGGCAGCCGTCGCCATCGGCGGCACTCTGGCGTACCTGACCGACGTACAGGAAAAAACCAACACCTTCACCATCGGCGACCAAGATATTGTCCTGGATGAGCCGAACTACCCCGATCCTGAACCGACGGAAAACGTGCCGGGCGACAGCTACCCCAAGGATCCCACGGTGCACGCCGTTGAGGGTGACAGCTACATCCGCCTGGTCGTCAAATTTGTTGACACCAGCAGCGGCAGCGTAATCACCGATTCCGCCCTCGTTGCGAAAATCTGGCAGACCATCTATTACACCAACGACATCTCGGGCGCTTGGTGGAACGGGCTTGGCGACGGCACCAACAACCTCACCGCCAACGCCGGCAAAAAATATTCCCTTGCGCAGTTGACCACCAACTCTGTCCCCCACACCAACGCATCCTTCACCAAGGACACTGTTAAAAGCACAACCGGCACGGAGTATTATAACTACAACAGCGGAACACCCGCGGGCGTTCTTGCGGAAGGCGCACAGGCAACGCTCTTCGACGCAATCATCATCCCCACGGAGTGGAACCAGACGGATCTCGCCATCCTGGGCAACTACAAAATTGTGATCCAGGCGCAGAGCATCCAGGCGGAAAACTTCGCCAACGCGGCGGAAGCCTTTGCGGCGCTTGACGCTGAAATCGGCGGCGGCACCGTGCAGACCACCTACGGTCAAGTGACCATGCCCTGAATCTAGGCGATGAAAACCGGCGGGAGACGGGGGCGCACGCCCCCTCTCCCCCTCCCCCGCGGGAAGGCAAAAAAAGAGGTGATTGGATGAGGAAACGAATTGTTTTTTTGGTGCTGTGCACCGCGCTTGCGGCATTGTTCCTTTTTTCCTCCGGCATGAGCACCTATGCGCTCTGGCGCGCACAGGGCAATACGATCAACAAGATCTCCATCGGCAGCGTTCAGAGCCGGATTGACGAGGAATATGAGCAAGGGCAAACGCTTTACCCCGGCAGCACAGCGGATAAGGTTGTCCGCATCAAAAACACCGGCTCGACGGATGTGATCGTCCGCGTGAAGATCAAAAAGCTCTGGGGCGAACGCAACGCGGACGGAACGCTCGTTCCCGATGACGCGCTCAGCACCGAAAACATCCTGATCGCCTACAATACGGCGGATTGGATCTTTCAGGCGGAGGACGGGTATTTCTATTACAAGGAAGTCCTCAAGCCCCTGCAGCGCACCAAGCCCCTGTTTGAACACTTCACCATTGACGGGCAAAGCACCGGCGGCGCTTATAAAAATAAGCACGCCGACGTGGTGGTGCAAATGGAATGCGTGCAGGCGCAGGGCGGCGCTCCCTTTTGGGGCGGCGCAGCTCCGCTTGATTTGGGCAAAGCTTATAAAACAGCGCCGCAGGTAAGCCAACGCACAAGCGCCGCCTTCCTAAGCCCCGAACAGGGCTTTGCTTTCGAGCTAAACGGCGGCGACCTGTTCGCCAACTTCAAGTGGCTCACACCTGGCGTCAGCCGCAGCCAGGAAATTGTTGTGAGCAACCGCTGGAATGCGCCGGCGGAGCTGTTCCTTTGGGCGGAAGAAATTGAACAGGAAGCCAAAACGCGCAAAACAGCAGCGCTCCTGGATCAATTGCTCAAGGAATACGCGGTGATCACCATCACGGACGAGGAAGGCAAAACGCTGTATCACGGCCCTGTTTGGGGAAACCCTGACCGGGAATCCCGCGCGGCGGATTCGATGAAATACCCCATCAGCCTCGGTCTTTTTGCGGCAGGGCAGGAAAAACGCCTGCACGTAAGCCTGCTGCTCGACGAGCGCATGGATAGCGAAGACGAGGATCTGCTCGGTCTGATCCTTTGGTTTTTTTCCGCCGAGGGGGAGGATCCCGCCGATGAGCCAAGCCCTTCCACCCCCACGCCGGCAACTGTTTTGCCCACGCCAACGCCCACGCCAACGCCCACACCCACACCCACAACCGTTTTACCCACACCCGTCCCGCAGGGAGAAGCGCCTAAAACCGGCGATGCCATGCCAGGCAGGCTGCTTTATGCCACCCTGGCGCTGCTTTCAGGTGGCGGTCTTCTTGCGCTTGTGACGCTTGACCGAAAAGCAAAAAACAAAGAAAAACGCAGACTGTGAATACAACAGGGACAATTCTTTTGAGTGTGCGGGGCATCTGCGGCGGCTTTCCGACCGCGCCCCGCCACCCGCGCCCGGAGCAATCGGAAAAAGCGCATACGCTTGCGCCTTGTGTTTTTTCGGTTTACTCCGGTTTTGCTAAGTAAAAAATATAACTCGTGCAAAAGGAGAGAAAAACATATGCCAAACAACCTAACCCAAGCCCTCAAGCGCATGAAAAAGCCCCACAAGAGGTGCCTTGCGGGCTTGTTAAGCCTTTTGCTCGTACTGAGTGTGGCTGCGGTTGCGCTGCCCGGCACCTTTGCGGCTTCCAACTTTACTATTTCAATCGCATGGAATGGCAGCGATCCCGCCATCAGCGGCAGCAGCTTCACCTACGATTCCACCAAGGCGGAGGAAAAGCTGGTGCGGCTCAAGATCAGCTATAAAAACACCGCCATCGCAAAGGAATACCCGCCTGGCTCCCTGATCATCACCGTGCCGGGGCTTAGCGGGATCCTCCGCTCCGGCAGCGGCGGGGCAACCTCCATCGCGGCGGATCCCGCAAGCGCCAGTTATAGCAGCTATGACTGGAACTATACCTATAATGCGGGCAGCGACACCTACACCTTCATGAACAATTTCGCCGTTGCAACCGGCGCTACCTTTGCCGGTTCCTTTGAAATGATCTGGAACATCCCCTCCCGCAGCAGCGTTCACGGCTTTACAAAGCATATTCAGGCAAGCTTCCGCACCACGCGTGATTTCGGCAGCATCCAAAGCAACACGCTTCAATACAGCCAAAGCAGAACCAAGGATCAGTTCACATTATTGCTGACCAGCGAACCGCTTTATAGCGCGGAAGGCTACACCGCCGCCGGCAGCACGACGGATTACACCTGGTTCCGCTACGAAGCCACCGGGGCGCAGCACTGGTATGCGCGCGGGATTTCCTCTTCCGCGCAGCAGATGAATCTGGTGGTTCCCGCCGGTGCGCTTGTGTTCGGCAGCGGCTTCGTCTATGCGCACCCCGGCAGCGGCGCGGACGCTGGCAAGGATGTCTGGGTAAGAGCGGAATCAAGCCTTTGGCTCCAGCAAGTCGCGGGCGGCATTTATCGAAGGGAAAAATTCGTGATCGCCTATCCGAAAGCAACCTATCCTGAAAAGACGCCGCTGCCGGTGCGGATCGACGCTTTGGGAATCTTTTATGAGGAAGAAAACCAGAGCCTGCTTTGCAGCGCAAGCATCAGCAATCTGGCGGAGGACTACGATTACACAGATATCCCCGGACCAATCTATGATATCCTCAAATACTCCACCGGCATGCACAGCGCCTTTGTGGACGCCCATGACAGCGAAAGCAGACGGTTTGGCGCGATCAACAGCACACACATGGAAAACAGCGCACGGGAATATTCCTCCACCTTCCCGCTCACCCTCAACTATTTTCCCGCCGCAAGCCCCGTCAGTCACTATGATTATTTTGACCTGGAATTCGTTGACGACATCATGGATGTGGAAACCACCGGCGGTTCCCTGCGCCGCCTGCGCGATGATGAATACACCTTCACGCGCGTCACTATCCCCGCCAGCAGCAACCTGGTCAACTACAACGGCTTCCCGCTCCAGCCGGAGGTTTATGAAGTTGAGCTTTCCGTGCGTTACCGCGGCGTAACAAAACCTGCCGGGCAGGGCGAAGATGCCTATGTCAAGCTGACGCAATCGCAGTACACCGGCAAAAAAATAGGCGCCTCCCCCTTGGAATTTGTTTTGCCCGCCGATGTGGTCGGTGTGCGGGTGCTGATCAAGGGTCTTCGGGAATCCATCAAGGGCAACGGATATTATGTTGACTACGGCAATATCGTCACCGTGCACTATATATTCCACACCAGCAGCAGCGACATCCGCCTCAATACCGGGCGCGTGATCAACAACATGTATTTTAAGCTCTACGCACCGGATTCCACCGGCACGCGGCAATGGATCAATCCCTTCACCGCGGCGGAATATGAGCGCAGCTCCGAAGCGCAGCGTGACATTGACCTTTACGGCGCTTACCTTGACCGGGAAGCCGCCAAGCTGCTGATCCTGGAAATCCCCAACGAGGTTGCGGTTACAAACACCATCCAAAAGACGGACGAATCAAGGGAAACCTTCTTCTTCAGCGGCAGCATCACCGGCAGGTTCTCCTTCCAGGAGGGCAACGAAACCAAGCTTGATCATTTTTCGATGTATACCCTTGTGCCGCAGGGGCTTTATCTCAGCAAAACGGCGCGCGACCCGGAAGCCTTCAAGCGGCAGATCTCCTTCAACGGCACTGACGGCAACGGCGCAGCCTTGAGCGACGCCCTGCTGCGCAGCCATTGCAGCATTGAGCTGATCCCCGATTACCAAAGCTCCGGGCAATACTACATCGCCCTGCACTTTACGGATCTGGACACAAACCCCGCCACCATCACGGTCAGCGGCATCCCGATGTTCAAGCCCAAGGAAACCGTCGGGGACGTCAACTTCACCGTGCGCATGGAGGCCATGCTGCTCATCGACCAGCCCGGGCTTTGGTATGCCAACAGCACGGACGGGCGCGGCGCACCCTGGACCGACATTGACCGCGACAGCAACAGCACGGAAATTGCCGCGCTCAGCAGCAGCAGCCTGACCTTCTATAACCCGGAAAACACGAACCTCCAGGCGAACAAGCTGGTGGAAACCATTTTGACGGACAGCTATGTTCTGCCCTGGAAGGATAATGAGCTTGGTCATTATGAGGATTCCGTCCCCGGCTCCTATTTAGGGGAAGAATACCGTTATAAGCTGCGCATTCACCTGGGTGAATCCAAGGCGAGCGGCTTCCTCTTTGTTGATGCGCTGGAAACGGGACCGCTCAAGGAATGGCAGGGCAGCTTCCTGGGCGTGGATTACAGCGAGGCCCAGGCACTGCTGGGCAAAACGCCGCAGGTCTATTATTCCGCCGCTGTGGAAACAGTATATCAGACCGGCACCGCCTTTGAACCGACCGTGCCCGGCGGCAACTGGGTGCTGGCCTCCTCCTGGGCGCAGCCGCTCAGCGCCGTCAAATCCGTGGCGGTCAAGTTCCCGGAGGATGCCATCGCGCAGCCGGGCGCCTATGTCTCCGTTGTGATCCGGATGCGTGCGCCCGCCGACGAGGCAACCAGAACAATTGTAGCGGAGGCCGCGGACGACAACGAGGATTACCTTACGGAAAACAATTACGCCATCCACTATTCGGAACTGACCATGGATGACGTCTATATCGGGCGGGAACATCTGCCCTCCAACGATGTGCCCGTCAGGCTGCTGCCCTACGTCGGTGTCATCAACCTGCAAAAACTGGATGCCGAGGACGGCAGCCCGCTTGCCGGCGCGGTATTCGATGTCTATCGCCGCCTCGGCGCTTCGCCGAACCCCGCAACGGACCGCAAGGTGCGCAGCGACCAAATGACGGGTTCCAACGGCAAACTGCGCATCACGGATCTGCCCTACGGCGACTATTACCTGATCGAAACCGCCGCGCCGCTGGGCTACAAGACACCAAGCTCCGGGGATGCGGATTACATCCTTGCGGTGGAGCTGATGGACGACGATCCCGGCTATGAGATCAGCCTCACGGTGGAAAACAGGCGCAAGGAAGGGCAGGTTTCCCTGCGCAAACGCTCCGACCTGAACAACAGCTACCCCGTGGCGGGCGCGGAATTTGCACTCTACCGCGAAAACGGAACGCCTTACCCCTACCCTGACGCAATTGTAACGGACAACTACGGGGAGCTGACCCTCACCGGGCTGCCATGGGGCAACTATTACCTGGTGGAAACAGCCGCGCCCTACGGCTTTGACCTGCCCGCCGCTGCGGACAACAAATACCCCTTCACCGTCGCCGCAAGCACGGACGCGGGGCATATGGTTCTTCTGGATATCAAAAACCCGCAGGAGCCTGCGGAGGTCTGGTTGCTTAAGCTTGAGCGGCTGGAAAACAACGATCCCACCACAACGCCTGTGGACGCGGCGGTCTATCGCCTTTATGAGGACAACGGCGACGAGAACTTCACCAACGACACCCGGGTGGGCGCTTACGCAACGGACGAAAACGGCAAAATCTACGTCGGCGGTCTGGGCTACGGCAGCTACTACTTTAAGGAATACACGGCGGCGGAGGGCTATTACATCAACCCGGATCCCATCCGCTTCACCCTGCTGCCGCAGGATGGAACCGCAGGCAACAACGTGATCGGCCTTAACGAAAGCGAAGCCAACAAGACGTTGACCACCTATAACCGCCGCCTCTACGGTTCCATCTATCTGCAAAAGACGGACGAAGCGGGCGTGCTGATGAACGGCGTGGAATACGGGCTTTACCGCGCGGCGGACGACAGCCTGGTGGAGGCGCGCAAAACCGGCGAGGAGCTGATCACGGAGGGGCCCAATGCAGGGCAGCCCGCGGGCGAGGCCTGGTTGCAGTGGAACAACGTGCCCTGGGGCGAATATTACGTCAAGGAAATTTCCGCCCCGCGCGGCTATGAGGTGAACGACAGCGAAATCCCGGTGACCGTGGAGCGCTGGACCGTGAGCAAGCTTTATA
>JAISQZ010000208.1 GCA_031273905.1 Oscillospiraceae bacterium
TAAGGTGAAGGTCAACGAATTCGCCATCGGGATGGGTCCGGCGCTTTTGAAGCTAGGCAAGGGGGAAACAAAATATTCCCTGCGCGCGTTGCCCTTCGGCGGTTCGGTTCGCATGGAGGGGGAGGACGAGGAAAGCCCTGACGCGCGATCCTTTTTGGGTCAGAAACCGTGGAAGCGCTTCATCATCCTGTTTGCGGGGGCGTTCATCAACCTGATTTGCGGTTTTTTGATCATGGTGATGCTTGTTTCAAGCCTGGGGGGCATCCACAGCACGTCGGTGGGGGAATTTGCGAAAAATGCCTCTACGCGGCAGGAGGGGCTGCGGGAGGGAGACGAATTCCTGCGCATCAACGGCAAGCGTGTGCTTTCCAACATGGATATCTTCTTCCTTCTTTCGCGCGACAGCGACGGCATAGTGGAACTGGAGGTCAAGCGCAGCGGCAAAACGGTTCGTTTTGAACGCTTCGCCTTCCCGGTGCAGGAAAACGAGGATGGCTCGCGCAGCCCGGTGCAGGATTTTATCCCGACTTTTCTGCAACCGACTGCGGGGCGTGTGCTGCAATATTCCGTGCGGCAAAGTGTGACCGTGGCGCGGATCGTCTGGCTCAGTCTGCTGGATATGATGACCGGGCGGTTCAAACTCAGCGACATGTCCGGACCCATCGGCGTGGTGGGGATCCTGACAAACCAGGCGCAGGAGGCGCAGCAAAGCGCGGCGAAAAATGACAGTGAAGCGCTGCATTACGCGGTAATGAATCTGTTGCTGCTTTTTTCGCTGATTTCAATCAATATCGGCATCATGAATTTGCTGCCGATCCCCGCGCTTGACGGCGGACGGCTGTTCTTTTGCATTGCGGAAATGATTTTCCGCAAGCCCATCCCCAAAAAACTGGAAGCGATAATCCACGGGGCAGGGATGATATTGCTGCTTGCCTTCATGGTGATCATCTCATTTTCGGATATCTGGGCGCTTATAACCGGCAAGCGATGATTTTTTAGGGAGGGTGGTTGCTTGGAACGCCGCAAAAGCCGTTTGGTTAAGGTTGGGAACCGGGAAATCGGCGGCAGGGCGCCCATCCTGGTGCAGTCAATGCTCAGTTGCCCGGCGGGGGATATCTCCGGGAATCTGGAGCAGGCCGCCCGGCTGGAGGCTGCCGGCTGCGAGCTGCTCCGCGCGGCGGTACCCAACCGCGAAAGCGTCCGCCTGATAGCGGCGCTCAAAGAACACTGCGCCGTGCCCGTGGTGGCGGATATTCATTTTGATTACCGCCTTGCGCTGGAAAGCCTTGCCGCCGGAGCGGATAAAATCCGCATCAATCCCGGCAACATTGGCGGATTCGACCGTGTGAAGGCGGTGGCGGATGCCTGCCGGAGCAAGGCTGTGCCAATCCGCATTGGCGTCAATGCCGGGTCGCTGGAACCGGAGCTGCTGGAAAAACACGGTGCGCCCACGCCGGAAGCTATGGTCGAAAGTGCGCTGCGGCATATCCGTTTGCTGGAGCGCTGCGATTTTGAGGATATCGTCGTCTCGCTCAAATCCTCCCGTGTGGAGCAGATGGTTGCCGCCTGTCAATTGCTTGCGGCGCAGTGCGGTTATCCGCTGCATTTGGGCGTGACGGAAGCCGGGACGCTCCGTATGGGACGGATGAAATCCGCTGTGGGCATCGGCGCTTTGCTGCTTGGCGGGATTGGGGATACCATCCGCGTTTCACTCACCGCCGCGCCGGAGGAGGAGATCCGTGCGGCATTTGATATTCTGCATACCTTGGGTCTGACACGCAACAGGCCCAATTTGGTTTCCTGCCCCACCTGCGGCAGGACGCGCATTGACCTGTTTTCGCTGACACGGCAGGTGGAAGCCCGGCTGGAAGGCTGCACAAAAAATATTACCGTTGCCATCATGGGCTGTGCGGTCAACGGCCCCGGTGAAGCGCGGGAAGCGGATATCGGGCTTGCCGGCGGCGACGGCTGCGTGCTGTTGTTCCGCAAGGGCGAAATTTTGCGCAAGCTGCCGGAGGAGCAGGCGCTTGAAGCGCTGATGGCAGAAATTGAAGCAATGCAGGCGTGATATTAGTCCGCAAGCAAAGCCATACCATGTTTTGCACCCAAAAATCCTGCCCCTCATTGGCAAGACTTTACCTGCGGAGCAATAAAAATTATATGCGAGGAAGGTGATATCCCTTGGCCTTTGCACCCTTTTTGGATTTTTTTGCGGATTGTCTGCCCGGGCTTGCCTTCCCGGAGGAGGCCGGGCACTTGGAGGTAGAGCCTTCCATTGACCTTGCCAAGCGCGAAATGCGCCTGCAAATTCTGGCGAAGGAATGGATCGCGCCGGAAACCATAGAGCGCCTTTGCGCAACCATCGGTCAGGCGAGCAGCTGCACGGTGCTGCCGCAGATCAGCTTTGCGCCGGAGGCCTTTTGCGAAGCGGCGTACCCGTGGCTACTTCAAAAAATGCGGGAAGAAATCGTGGTGCTCAATGGATTTTTACGCAGCGCCGCGCTAAAACAAGAAGGGGAGCAGCTGCTGCTTTCCTTGTGTGAAACCGGTTGCCGGGTGCTTGCGGACGCGAAAGCGGATCAATGGCTGCAAAATTTTTTGCAAAGCACTTTTGGGCTGCGGCGTATCGTGCGCCTTTGTGCCGCGGAGGAATCCGGGCAAGCGCCGGCGCAAGGGAAGCCGTTGGCGCAGGCGGAGGCGCCGCCTTCTCCCATGCCGCGAAAAGAGGAAAAACCCAAGCCGGAAAGGCAAAAGCCGCGTCCCTCCCGCGAGGAAAAAACGGACAAGCTTTTTGCGGGACTGCCTTTTTCAACTGAAAGAAGCAAGCTGATCTACGGCAGCGCGATCAAAAGCCGCCCTGTGGCAATTGACCGACTGGATCCTCTTGATGGCAGCGCCGCCATCTGGGGCGAAATTTTTGGTTTCCGTGAAATTACCACGCGCGACGGCAGGAATAAGATTTTGATTTTCAACGTCACAGACCACAGCAGTTCTTACCCCTGCAAGCTCTTTGAAGAAGCAAAAAACTGCGCTGAGCTGCTAAAGTATCTCAAGGACGGCGCCTGCGTTGTCCTTAAGGGCGGCTTTGTGTTTGATAAATACAGCGGCGGCTATGTTTTGCAGCCCAAATCCATCATGACCGTGCAGCCGGTTTTTCCCATGGATGACGCACCGGAGAAGCGGGTGGAACTGCATCTGCACACCAATTTTTCGGAAATGGACGCAATTTCCAGCATAGACGCAATCGCCGCACGGGCGGCGCAGTGGGGGCACAGCGCCGTTGCGGTGACCGACCACGGCGTTGCGCAGGCCTTCCCCGCCGCAATGGAAGCGGGCAAAAAGCACAAGATCAAGATCATCTATGGCATGGAGGCCTATTATGTGGACGACATGCCCGCAGTGCTTTTGGACGCGCCGGAGGGGGAGCGCTTCACCAACAGCCAAAGCTATGTGGTCTTTGATGTTGAAACCACAGGGCTTTATGCCGGGCGGGATCGGATCATCCAGATCGGCGCGGTAAAAATTGAGGGCGGCGAGATCACGGAAAGCTTTTGTACCTTTGTTGATCCGGAGCGCCCGCTGCCGCCCAAAATCACGGAGCTGACCAAAATTCAGCCGGAAAATCTGGTCGGTGCGCCAAAGGAGTGGGAAGCCGCCCAGGCTTTTGCTGATTTTTGCGGCGACGCGGCGCTGGCGGCACACAACGCAAGGTTTGATATCGGGTTTTTTAAGGCGCTTTATCGCAGGCATGGCAAGCGCTTTTCCCGCCCGTGCGCCGATACCCTGGCGCTGGCGCAGCGCTTGCTGCCGGGGGTGAAGAACTACAAGCTCGATACCCTTGCCGCGCATTACCGCTTGGGCAGCTTTGAGCATCACCGTGCGGACGACGACGCCAGAACCACCGCCCGCATCCTGCTGGAGCTGCTGCGCGAAGCGGAGGAGAGCTATCCGCAGTGCGAAGGGGATCTTCTTTGGTTCAATGGCGCAAACGCGCTGCCCGATCCCCGCAAGCTGCGTATGCAGCACATGATTCTGCTGGTGAAAAATCAAACGGGTTTGAAAAATCTTTATAAGCTGATCACAAAATCCCATGTGGATTGCTACTACCGCAAGCCCCGCGTGCCGCGCAGTGCGCTTGAGCGCCACAGGGAGGGCCTGCTGATTGGCAGCGCCTGCGAATCGGGGGAGCTATACCGCGCATTGCTTGAGGGTGCGGAGGATCAAGCGCTGCTGCGCATTGCGGCGCGCTATGATTACCTTGAAATCCAGCCCAACGGGAACAATTCATTCCTCACGCGCGGCAAGCAGGGCGAAGCCCCCGCTGTGGAAAGCGCGGAAGCGTTGTGCGAGTTCAATCGCCGGATCATCCGTTTGGGCGACGCGCTGGGGAAGCCGGTGGTCGCGACGGGGGATGTGCATTTTCTCGACAAAAAGGATGGGCAGTTCCGTGAGGTGCTGCTTGCGGCGCAGGGTTATTCGGATTTTGAGGAGCAAGCGCCGCTTTATTTCCGCACAACGCAGGATATGCTGCAAGAGTTCAGCTACCTGGGCGAGGAAAGCGCCTATGAGGTGGTGGTCAAAAACCCGAATGCGATTGCCGCTCAGATTGAGCCGCTGCGCCCCTATCCCGCCGGCACCTTCCCGCCGGGCATCCCCGGCGCGGAGGAGGAGCTGACCAGTCTCTGCCACACGCGCCTGAAGGCGCGCTATGGCGATCCCCTGCCGGAGTACGTTAGGGCGCGCCTGGAAAAAGAATTGCAATCCATCGTCAACAACAACTTTGCGGTGCTTTATATCATTGCGCAGAAGCTGGTGCAGGATTCTGAGGAGCACGGGTATTATGTTGGCTCTCGCGGTTCCGTTGGTTCCTCTTTTGTGGCGAATGCCGCGGGCATTTCTGAGGTTAACCCGCTGGCGCCGCACTACCTGTGCGGGCATTGCAGGCATTCGGAGTTTTTCCTTGATGGCAGCGTCGGTTCCGGCTTTGATCTTCCCCCAAAGGATTGCCCGCGCTGTGGCGCCGCGCTGTTGCGGGATGGGCATGATATTCCCTTTGAAACCTTTTTGGGCTTTGACGGCGACAAGCAGCCGGATATCGACCTGAATTTTTCCGGTGAATATCAGTTTTATGCCCACCGCTACACAGAAGAGCTGTTTGGCAAAACACATGTGTTCAAGGCGGGAACCATCGGCACGCTGGCGGAAAAGACCGCCGCCTTTTTCGTGAAGAAATACCTTGAAAAGACGGGGCGCGAAGTCAGTCAGGCGGAAATTGACCGTTTGGCAAAGGGCTGTGAGGGCGTAAAACGCACCACGGGGCAGCATCCAGGCGGCATGGTGGTTATCCCGGCGGATATGGAGGCGGAGGATTTCACCCCCGTGCAATACCCCGCCAATGACGAAAGCAAGGGCATGACAACGCATTTCGATTTTAATTCCCTGCACGACACCATCCTGAAGCTTGACAATCTGGGTCATGATGTGCCGACGCTCTATAAATACCTGGAGCAGTCCACCGGCGTCAGGATTGACCAGGCGGATGTATGCGACCCAAAGCTTTATCAGCTTTTCGTTTCACCCGCGCCCTTGGGCGTAACGGAAGAGGAAATTGATTGCCCTACGGGTACGCTTTCACTGCCGGAGATGGGAACTCCCTTCGTCCTGCAAATGCTCAAGGAAGCCAAGCCAAAGAATTTTTCGGATCTGCTGCAAATTTCAGGGCTTTCGCACGGCACGGACGTTTGGCTGGGCAACGCGCAGGAGCTGATTGCGCAGGGTGTCTGCACCATTTCGGATGTGATCGGCACGCGGGATAGCATCATGCTTTATTTGATGCACAAGGGACTGGAACCGAAGATGGCATTCAAGATTACAGAAATTGTGCGCAAGGGGAATGCCGCAAGGCTGCTTACCGATGAACATAAACAGGCGATGCAGCGGCATGGCGTGGAACCCTGGTACATTGAATCGTGCATGAAGATCAAATACATGTTCCCCAAGGCGCACGCCGCCGCCTATCTGATCGCCGCCATGCGCCTGGCGTGGTATAAGGTCTATTATCCGCTGGAATATTACGCCGCCTATCTGACGGTGCGCGGGGAGGCGCTGGATACGGGCGCGATTCTTGCCGGGCAAAAGCAGGTCAAGGTGCGCCTGCGTGAGATTCAGGCGAAGGGCAGGGAAGCCACGCAAAAAGAAAAAGGGGTCTTCGCCTCCCTCCAGGTGGTCAACGAGATGCTGGCCAGGGGCTTCCAGTTGCTGCCGGTGGATATGTATAAATCCCACGCCACCACCTACCTGATTGAGCAGGGGAAGATCA
>JAISQZ010000068.1 GCA_031273905.1 Oscillospiraceae bacterium
CCGTCGCCCTGATAGGTGAACACGATGCTTTCCGGGTCAGCACGCTTCAAGCCGGTCGCCACCGCCGGCGCACGCCCGTGCGCCGCCTGGATCATATCGCAGTTAAAATAGTTATAGGCAAACACCGCGCAACCCACCGGCGCCACGCCGACGGCTCTGCCGGTCAGCCCCAGCTCATCCAGCGCCTGCGCCGTCAGGCGGTGCACAATGCCGTGCGTGCAGCCCGGGCAATAGTGCATGGGCGCTTCCGTCAAGCCCTTCGGTTTTTCGAACACAATTGCCATCACTCACCCGCCCCTTCCATTTTCGATTGCGTTAACTTTGCGGATTTTTTCAATGATTTCATCGGGAGAGGGCACCATGCCGCCCGTGCGCGAAACCAGTCGCACCGGCTTCGCGCAGCGTGTCGCAAGCTCCACATCCTCAATCATCTGCCCCATGCTCAGTTCCACGCAGACAAAGCCCTTCGTGCGTGCGCAGGCCGACAGACGGCCAAGGGCTTCCTTCGGGAACGGCCATAGAGTAACCGGGCGCAGCAAACCCGCCTTAATCCCCTGTGCGCGCGCGGCATTGATCGCGTTTTTTGCAATCCGCGCCGCCGCGCCATAGGCGACAACGATCACCTGCGCATCCTCGGTCAAAAATTCCTCCCAGCGCGTTTCCTTCGCCGCAATTTCGGCGTAGCGCACAAAGCGTTCACGGTTGACGCGTTCCAGATCCTCCGGCTGCATATAAAGCGAATTGATAATGTTTGGCTTGCGCGCATTTCTGGTGCCCGTCAGCGCCCAGGGCTTTTGCGCAGGGCTTTCGTTTGCTTGCGCACACAGCGAGGAAATATCAACGGCTTCCATCATCTGCCCCAAAATGCCGTCGCTGAAAAGCATGGAGGTAACGCGGTACTGATCCGCCAGCTCGAAGGCAAGCGCCGTCAGATCAAACATTTCCTGCACACTGGCGGGCGCGAGAACAAGCATGCGGTAATCGCCGTGACCCCCGCCCTTGGTCGCCTGAAAATAATCCGCCTGGGAAGGCTGGATGCCGCCCAAGCCGGGACCGCCGCGCTGGATGTTGACCACCACTGCGGGCAAATCACAGCCCGCAAGGTAGGAAAGCCCCTCGCTTTTGAGCGCGATGCCGGGGCTGGAGCTGGAAGTCATCGTCCGCCTGCCCGCTGCGGAAGCGCCTATCACCATGTTGATAGCGGCAACCTCGCTTTCCGCCTGTAAAAAACAGCCGTTGACCTTGGGCATCCGTTTTGCCATATAAGCCGCAATTTCCGTCTGCGGCGTGATGGGATAGCCAAAGTAATGCAGGCAGCCGGAAAGGATCGCGGCTTCCGCAATGGCTTCATTTCCCTTCATAAGCACTTTTTCCGCCATAAACTGAACCTCTCCGCTTCATTTTTATTTTTCGACCGTAATCACACAGTCCGGGCACATCGTCGCGCAAAACGCGCAGCCGATGCATTTTTCCATCTCCTCCACCTGTGCGGGGTGATATCCCCTGGCGTTGAGCTTTTCGTGGGACATTAAGACAATTTTTTTTGGGCAGGCTTCGACGCAAAGCCCGCAACCCTTACATAGATCTTCCCTGAACGTTACCTTTGCCATTGTCTGCGATTCTTCCTTTCATCGGATGGCGGCAAGCGGTGTGAAACCGGCTGCGCCCCCGCAACTGTTGCCGCGCTATGCAGCTTTTTTGATGTTGTATTGCTCCGCAAGAAAAGTCTTGCCAATGAGGGCGCCAAAAAGACAAGCGATAATGGTAGAACCTTGCTTGCGGAGCCATACCATGCGCGTTCGCCCGGAGGACACATCCACCGGTTCGCGCACAGCGCTAAAAACGGATGCCTCCGCTCTGCGGCCAACCTCCTCACTACAGGCTGAATCTTGAAGAAAGCTCCCCCAATTCCAGCAGCTGCCCCATGCCCCGCGGAAGAGAAAGCGCAGGGGCAAGCTCGCGCCTCACCGCAGTCATGACAATCGGCAGACCCATCGCCTCGCTTGCGCCTTGCAGGAAGGAATAGCTTTCGGTGATGTGCCGCGCCGTGGTTTCGGCGCCCAGGTTGGCATTGTTCACCAAGCCCGTAAAGCGTAAGCGTGCCGCGCGCTCAATCTCCCGCCGGATAGCCAGCAGGGCGTCAACCTCCCCGGTCAGCGGGCGATAGGGGTTGACCACCAGCCAAAACGCCGTATCCGGCAGCGCTTGCAGCCGTTCGGCAAAACGACCGACCGCCAACGCACCGCCGCTGTCTCCGCCCAAATCAATCACGGAGGTCAGGCGCTCGTCGTCAAGCACGCGCAGCGCCTGCGTGGGAATCCAAGGCATTTCCACATTGGTGTTGGCATAAGGCGACGAAATCAGCTCCACGCCCGCCGCTTCCAAACGTGCGCGATGATCCGCCGTGCGGAAATATGGGTTGACGATATCCATATCGCACAGCGCAACATGCTGCCGCGCCTGGCGCAGGGCAAGGGCGTAATGCAGCGCCAGGGTGGTTTTGCCGCTGCCGTAATGTCCGGCAAAAATCGTAATCCGCGCCGTGTGCAATTGACCACCCCTCCTCCCGCGCAACGCGCATGATGTATTATAAACCATTATTGTAAATTTTGCAAGAGCTGACAGATTTTTAAACCCACGGCAATCGCATGAGTAAATTCTCAAAGTAAACTCCCCTTTCTCGTCCACTGTGGATCTTACTTTGAGAATTTACTTTAAGTGCTTTTGCCGTGTTTTTCATCTGCTCGCCCTTGACTTTTTTTTGCCTTTATGCTATCATGATAAAGCTATTGCAAAAGCAAGGAAAACCTGTGTATTTACGCGGATTTTGGTTGAACATTTTGTATGTTTGGCGTGCAGCAACGGAGCTGCGGAGCTGAATGGCTCTGCATTTTTGTTGCTTTTTTGTTTTTTGGAATAAAACGCGCTTCGCCGTGTTTTATATATTCAGGTAAGTTGGGAATTTTGGAAAGGATGAGAGAAGATGAGTACAGTACCAGAGTTGTTCGGTTCTATGGTGTTCAGTGATTCCGTAATGCGGGAAAAGCTTCCCAAGGATGTCTACAAGGAATTAAAAAAGACCATAAAAACCGGCGCGAGGCTCAACACGGAGGTTGCGAATGCGGTTGCCACCGCCATGAAGGACTGGGCGATCGAAAAAGGCGCAACCCATTTCACCCATTGGTTTCAGCCGATGACTGGCATCACTGCGGAAAAGCACGACAGCTTCCTTTCGCCCGTGGGCGACGGCAAGGTGATCATGGAATTTTCCGGCAAAGCGCTCATCCAGGGTGAGCCGGACGCTTCCAGTTTTCCCTCGGGCGGCTTGCGCGCCACGTTTGAAGCCCGGGGATACACCGCATGGGATCCAACCTCCCCCGCCTTTGTAAAGGAGGAAACCCTTTGTATTCCGACTGCGTTTTGCTCCTATGGCGGCGAGGTGCTGGATAAAAAAACGCCCCTGCTGCGTTCTATGCAGGTGCTAAGCGAGCAGGCGGTGCGTATCCTGCGGTTGTTCGGCAACACGGCCGCGCAGACGGTCAGCACCACGGTAGGTCCTGAGCAGGAATACTTTCTGGTGGATCAGGAGCTGTTCGACCAGCGCCCAGATCTGCTTTTGACCGGGCGCACCCTCTTCGGCGCGAAACCGCCCAAGGGGCAGGAGTTGGAGGATCACTACTTCGGCGTGATCAAAACCCGGGTAAAGGCCTTTATGGCGGAACTTGACGAAGAACTGTGGAAGCTTGGCATCCTGAGCAAAACAGAACACAATGAAGTGGCGCCGGCACAGCACGAAATCGCGCCGATCTTTTCCACCACCAACGTTTCCTGTGACCAAAATCAGTTGACGATGGAAATCCTAAAAAAGGTTGCCGCGCGGCATGGGCTTGCCTGCCTGCTGCACGAAAAGCCCTTTGCGGGCGTCAACGGCTCCGGCAAGCACAACAACTGGTCCATGGCGACCGATCTTGGCGAAAACCTGCTGGAACCCGGGCAATCCCCGCAGGAAAATTTCCAGTTCCTTATCTTCCTGAGCGCGGTGATCAAGGCAGTGGACGTTTATGCCGACCTGCTGCGTGTTTCCTCTGCCACAGCGGGCAACGACCATCGCTTGGGCGCGAACGAGGCTCCGCCCGCCATTGTTTCCGTTTTCTTGGGTTCGCAGTTGACCGAGGTGCTGGAAGCCTTTGCCAGCGGCGAGCGTTATGTGGATCCCGGTCAAGTGATGCTTGATACCAGCGTACAGGTGCTGCCGCCGCTGCCAAAGGATAATACCGACCGCAACCGCACCTCCCCCTTTGCTTTCACCGGCAACAAGTTTGAATTCCGCGCGATGGGTTCCGCGCAATCGATTTCCTGCACGAACATGGTGCTCAACACCGCCGTGGCGGAGATCCTTGGCGCCTTTGCCAGCCGCCTGGAAACCGCAAAGGATTTTGGCGAAGAAGTCCTCAAGATCATCACCGAAACCTATAAGCAGCACAGTCGCATTGTTTTCAACGGCAACAGCTATTCCGAGGAGTGGCCCATTGAGGCTGAGCGCCGCGGGCTGCATAATTATCGCACCACGCCGGAAACTCTGCCGCATTACCTGGATGAGGCGAATGTGGCGCTGCTTTCCAAGCACGGCGTGCTGACTGAAAAGGAGATCGAATCCCGCACCGAGGTGCTGCTGGAAAATTATATCAAGGTGCTGGGCATTGAGGCGCAGACGATGCTTTCCATGGCGAAGACAGATATTTTGCCTGCGGCGGTGGCCTATTCCGAAACCCTCACCCGCACTGCGCTGGACAAAAAAGCCCTTTCTCCCGCTATTTCCACGGTGTATGAAGAAAGCCTTGCCGCGCAGATTTCCGCCACCACCGAATGCCTTTACGCCAACCTCAGCGCACTGGAGCAGGCGTTGATTGAATCCCGCGGGATTGAATGCCCGGAAGCTGCGGCAAAGTTTATCGGCGAAAAGGTTGTGGAAAAGATGAACCTCCTGCGTGAAAACGCGGATACCCTTGAAACCATCGTCGCCACCGAATACTGGCCTTACCCGACCTACAGCGATTTGCTCTTCCGCGTGTAAGCTTTGTTTTTCCCTCCTTCACTTATCCCGCAAAAGAGAGATCTTTTTGCCGCCTTGCCGTAAGAAAGCAAGATTGATAGCCATTGACGCGGTGCGTTTGTGCCGCGTCAATGGCTTTTTCTGTGGGTGTATCTTGCGCTTGGCGCTCATGCGGCAGCAAGCGTATGCCGCTGCCCAGCGCTTCAATTGGAGCCTCATCGGCGATGCGCATTTGATTTTCTCCGATCCGAAGGAGAGGACGGTCACATCATAATATACATCAGCGCAAGCAGCAAGCCCTGATCCGCGTTTTCCTGCCGCAGCATTAGCAGCAGCATCATGATCAGCATGGAATCCATGCTCTCCTCTGTCGGTGCGCTGCCGGATCCCATATGCGAAAATGCGTCGCGGATCGGATCACTTTTTTCCTGTGCCGCGCCGCCGCCAAGTTTCCCAAACAGCTCAAAAAGCTGCGGCATGGACGGCATAGACGGCGGCGCTTCCCGCTTCTGTTGCCGATTCTGACCGCCCGGCTGCCCTGAATTGCACTGCCGCCGGTTTTCCCACCCCGGTTGCGGGCGCTGCCAGGGATCCTGCCGACTGCCGCTGCCGCCCGACTGCGTGCGACCATAGCAAGCCCGTTGCCGCGCCTGCTGGCTTGGCACCTGGTGATGCATGCCCTGTGGTTTTCCGCTAGGCTTTGGTTGCGAAAAATAAGGCTGCCGCCCTGCCGCCTGCTGCTGCGGCATCGGCGGAGGCAGGGTGGCGCGGCGCTGCATTTCCCTGGCAGTTGCAATGGCCTGCTGCTGCATCCGCAAAAAATCCTGGCGGCTATGCTGGCCGGGCATCGCTTCCCCTCCCCCTCGTCTATTTCATCGCGTCCTGGAGCATCGGCAGCAAGGCAAACAGTTTCATCATCTGCACCGCTTGCTCCGCGCGTTTTTGGCGCTTGCGGCTGAGATGCGGCTTGAGCGCCAGGATCAGCTCGGAACGCGGGTCACTGCGGTTCATGTGCCCCATTAAATGCGAAAGCTTCGCCAGCAGCTCCGGCGTCAGCATGGAAGCAAAATCCTCCCCCTGCGGTGCCTGTTCGTGCGCAGGCGGCGCAGCGCCGGTTCCTTCCCCGCCAAACGCGCCAAAGAGCGACTGCGCCGCTTCTTGGAGGTTTTTCATCTCCTCTTCGCTCATGCTGCCCAGCATACTGCTGATCTGATCAAAGTCGAAATCCACGGCGCAAACCTCCCTTCTTTCCGGGGAAACTCATTTGCCCTGGAGCTTTTCCAGCAGTTCCTTCGCCTTGGCGGAGGAAAGCAGCTCCTTGAGTTTCGCCTTGTCCCGCATCACCTCGCGCAGCTTCTGCTGCTGCTCCTGCGTGATCCCCTGCTGCGCCAATTGCTCAAGCTTCTGCGCCTCCGCCTGCGCCTGCCGCACTTCCTTTAGCTGCTGCGCCATGCTTTTGAGCGCTTCCGCCGTAATGCCATTCGCCTCAGGCTGCGTTGCCATGCGTCCTCTCCCCTTTCCGCTGAAAAGATGCTACTTATTTCTATGAAGCGGAACAAAAGATTATGCGGGCATCCGCCGCTGCGGGCGCATAAAAACGCGCCCTGCCGCATAGCTATGCTGTGACACATATGCGGAAAGGCGTGTGAACTGCCATGTTTGTTTATTCCATCCGGTCTTCCAAGCTCAAGCTGGGGGCGTTGATTCTTCTGATCGCGGCTGCGGTGATTGCCCTGATCGCCCTCACACAGGGTTCCAAGGCGGCCGTGCGCGAAAACAGCGCCATCCGGCTGACTGCGGCCAACGCCGCGGATCGCCTTGCCTTCCTTTCGCAATTCGGCTGGGAAACGGCAGAGGATCCGCTGGAGGTTTCCGAAGTAATCATCCCCGCCACCTTTGATGAAACCTATACGCGCTATAACGACATTCAGAAGGCACAGGGGATGAATCTGCTTGATTACGCGGGCAAGCGCGTCAAGCGCTGGACCTACGAAATCAAAAACTATCCCGGCTACGAAAACAAGCCGGGAGTGGTGCAGGCAAATCTGCTTGTGAGCGACGGCACGGTAATTGGCGGCGACATCTGCTCGCTGGAACTTGGCGGCTTCCTGCACGGCTTTGATTTCCCGGAGCTGCGCGTGCCGGTCACAAGCAGCCAGACCTCGCCCTCGCCGCTGGCCTAAGGGAAAGCTCACCATCCATACTTTTCGGGACCCCAGGCCTTCTTGACCTGTGTCTGTTCCGCATAAATCAGGGTATGATCCTCCAGATCCCTCAGCAGATTGACACCTGCGCCAACGACGCTGTAGACGCCTATTTTAACGCCGGGCATGATGATCGCATTGACGCCGGTGCGGCAATAATCGCCGAAGAACACCGCGTCGCTATAGGGCTGCTCCGGCTCGCCATGCCCCTTCACGCGTTGCAGCGTCACCGAATCATCAAAGCGCAGAGAGCCGCAGACCGTCGCCGCGCCGATATCCACATTTTCACCCACAATGCCATAAATTTCCATATAATGATACAAAAATGCGTTATCAAACAGGATGCCGTTAAGCTCTGCGCCATGCCCAACATAGCAGCGATTGCCCACGGCGGCGTTTTCCTCAAGCAGGCAGCCGTTGCAAATTTCGCAATTGCTGCCAATGATCACACCGCCCTTAAGGATCGCGCCGTTTTCGACCACCGTATTTTCACCGATCATCACATTGCCCTCAATGATCACATTGCGCCCGATGCGGCTGCCTTTGCCGAGCGAAACAAAACCCTCCGCCATCGCGCTTGGATGAACGCTAGCGCCCTCCCCCAGCACTGTTTCGGTCAGTGCGCCGCAGAGCAAAGTGCTGAATAACGCATTTGCCTCCAAAATCTGCCACGGCTTATCGATATCCACCACATGCCGTTTCGCTTCCACGGCAAGGATTTTTTCGCCGTCCGCAATCATATCGGCCAGTGTCATTTCCAAAAAGCCTTCCAGCGGCGGCATCATGCCAACCTCCGTTTGGACGAAGCGCCCGCCGTTGGCTTCCGCCGCCCCGAAAATTGAGGGAGCAAAAGCAAAGCCCGCAAAAAAGTAGCTTCCCTTCTCCCTGGGGTGCCCTAAGATGTCCGCAACATAGCCGCTCTCAATTCCACAAACAATATGCTCGCGGCTGCGCTGCGGCGCCCAAACGTTTTTCAGCGGCGCCAGCAATGCAGCCGCCTGCCCGCACGCCTCATAAGCTTCCTTGAGGGCAAGCAGTTCGGCGGGTGCCATCGCAACGTCGCTGTAAAGCAACAAAAATCCCTGAGAAGACAGCAGCAATTCCTTGGCCTTGAGCAGCGAAAAAGCGCTGCCCCGCGGGTTTTTGTCTTCAAGCACTGCAACGCCCGCATCCGCGCGAAATTCGCGGCGGATCTCCTGCACAAAGGATCCGGCAACAATCACAATTTCCGTAATGCCGATTGCCCTAAGACCATCGCTTAAATGGCGCAGCAGCGGCTTGCCGGCAATCGGTATCATCCCTTTGCTCCTGATTTGCGCATAGGGCCAAAGTCTGCTGCCCTTCCCGGCATCCAGAATTACTGCGGATTGAACCTTCTTTTGCATAAACACCCTCCTATGACACATATTCCAACACTTTTTCGCAGAACGCGCGGAAGCCAAACTCCGTCAACACCGCCGCGTTCTCATTGTATTCCTCCAGCTTTTCCTCCAAGCAGCTGCGCAGCGCCGTTTTCTTTGGTGCCTTGAGCACAAGAATCACCTGCCGCAAAACATCGCAGCACTGGTTATATTTCCTGATCCATTTGCCAAGCTCGGCGAGCATGGGATGCCCGCCCTGGGCAAGGAAGGCGCGGCAGTCCTCCATCCAAAGCATAAGCGCCTCCAGCGTTTCCAGCGCCGCGGCAGGGTTCCCGGCGCGAAACAGCGCCGCAGCCCGGTCAATCGCCGCAGCCATGCGCGGACCGTTCTGCACCTTCAGGCATGAGGTCAGCAGTTGTTCCGCAAAGGGAAGGAAGCGGGCGGCGCTCTCCTTTCCAAGCAATTCCTCAAGCGCCCAAAGCCATGCCATCTGAGGATCATAGTCCTCCGGCGACCAGAGGTAGCGCGCGGCGGTCAAAAACGCCACCTTTGTGCATTCAAAATATTCCATGCCGTTGAGCGCCAGCCCGCGGCAATGGCGGTAAAGCCCGGGTTCCCGCCCCTCCAGCGGACCTAAATGCATCTCGTGAAGCATCTCCGCATCATTGACCGGAAAATTATCCCAATAAAGCGGCGGATGCAGTGTGTGTTGCGCAAAGCGCACGGCATCCTCTTCCAAAAGCTCCTGTGAACAAATATTGCGCCCTGTCCAAAAAAGCTCGATTTCACCCGAAAGCGCCTGCCCCAAGCGAGAAATGTAGTATTCATTGCCGCGCCCGTGGTATTCCATTGGGCAGACAATAAAACGGACGCTCGGCTCCATTGCCTTGAGCGCCGCAAAGCAGCGCCGCAGCAGGAAGATATGCGCGTTTACAGCCTCGCCAAAGCGCACCCGATCCGTTTCATGCAACAGCTCCGCCGGAATATCGTCCAGCAGCAGACCAAAATGCCGCACCCCGACGGAATAAACCTGGCGGAATTTTTCCATCAGCCGCATAAACTGCGCTTCGCCAGAAAACTCAATCGTCAGCCCCGGCGCAAGGCAATAGACAAAATCCATCTGCCGCGCCGCAGTGTAATCAGCCAGCGCAGCCAAATCGGCAAGCGCCTCTTCGGTATAGAGTTCCTCCCAACGGTCACGGTGAAAGGGATCGTCCTTAGGGGCGTAATAGTAGCGGTTCATGCCG